>PMMY01000192.1 GCA_003162655.1 Methanobacterium sp.
AGCAAAATTTGAAGAACAAAATGAAAATCTGGATTTTATTAAAAGAGAAAGAAATTACGGTGTAACTAGTCGAACCATACCACTTCCAGTAAAAATAGAAGTTAAAAAGGCTTCTGCAAAATTTATAAACTCTGTTTTGACAGTTGAAATTCCGAAGGTTCAAGAGGAAAAGATCAAAGTGAAAATTGCATAAAAAAAATCTAATTTTTTTCTTTTTTTTATTATTTAAAACAAGTATATTAAATATAATATATAATGAATTAAAATCCTATTAAAACATAAATAATAAAGTAATTGAAAATAATTGAATAAACTATTAAATATGCATAAAAGTACGCTTTCAACTAATAAAACAATTTGATTTAATAAATTTATGTGAGATTTGGGTGAAAATTGTGCATATATATTATAAACGGTTGTGAAAAAAGATGCNNATTGGGATAATGGTCATCGTGGCCCTGGGAATGGTTACTGGTGGTCTTGAAAACTCCACACAGAGCACTCTCAAGGCAGGTGCAGCCGAAATAACCATTCTTCAAACCGGTTCAAACAGTTTCGGATCTGGTGGAACACTTAACGAATCGCTTGTAACATCTATCCTGAGTATAAACGGAGTTAAAGATACTGCAGGAATTTTAAGAGCAAGTAATACCTCGACAACAACAGCAACTCTGAATTCAAACAGTTCTCAAGGTGGTTTCGGTCCTGAAGGTGTTTCCATAACTGGTATCGATCTTAACAAGTTAAGTCTGATAGGAATTGACAGTGTAAATGGAACTGCTTTTTCCAATTCCAGTACTGATGAAGTTATAATAGGCAAAACCTCTGCTCAAAGTCTTAACAAAACAGTTGGAGATACCATTAATCTTTACGGTAAAGACTTTAAGGTAACCGGGACATTTGAAACAGGTAACTTCATTACCGATGCTGGAATAATGATGCCACTTTCAACATTACAAAATCTAACTAGTAACAAAAACAAAGTCAGTAACATACTTGTAAAGGTAACTGATAATGCTAACGTCACCACAGTAAGCCAATCAATAGAAGATGCTTACCCCAACCAACTTACTACAACAACAGCTGAAGCAACTGCAAGTAGAATTAACCAAGGATTGAGCTTTATAGATACAGCAAGTTGGGCAATTTCACTTTTAGCAATCTTCATTGGAGCAGTTGGTGTTATCAATACCATGATAATGTCTGTTTATGAAAGAACAAGGGAAATAGGAGTTCTTAAAGCTGTTGGATGGAAAGACAGAAGAATACTCGGAATGATACTTGGAGAATCAATTGTACTCACACTCATAGCATTTATTGTTGGTACAGTGGTGGCTGTAGTTGGAGTAGAATTAATTTTAACGCTCAGCCCATCTGTTGGAGGAATAATTAAACCATCATTTGCATACGATATATTCCTGAGGGCATTTATAGTTGCGTTCCTTGTAGGTGTTTTAGGTGGTTTATATCCAGCATACAGGGCTTCAAGACTATCACCAACGGAGGCACTGCGCTATGAATAATAATGGAAACATCATAGAGATCAACGACCTAAAAAAAAGTTATGATAACGGGAAAATAAAAGCTCTAAACGGTATGGATCTGGTTGTGAAAAAGGGTGAGTTCATATCCATAATGGGTCCTTCAGGGTCTGGAAAATCATCACTCCTGAACATGATAGGTGCACTGGACACAGCTGATGAAGGTTCCATTAATGTTGCTGGCATCGACTTGAGGAAAACCAAAAACCTAAGCGAATTTCGGTCAAAGGAAATTGGATTTGTTTTCCAGATGCATAATTTGATTCCTAACCTCAGTGTGATTGAAAACGTTGAGATCCCCATGTTTGAAACTAAAGCATCGTCTAACGAGATGAGGGAAAGAGCACTTGAACTTTTAAAATCAGTTAATCTAGAAGATAAGATCGATCAGAAACCAACCAAACTATCCGGTGGTGAAAGACAGCGAGTAGCAATTGCCAGAGCTCTTGTAAATCATCCATCCATTATATTAGCGGATGAACCCACAGGTTCTTTAGATTCTAAAACAGGCGCGATTATACTGAACTTACTTAAGGATCTTCACTCAAAAGAGAATGTAACTCTAGTCATGGTCACCCACGAACCTTACGTAGGAAACATGGCAGAAAGAATCGTGAATGTGCTGGATGGTAAGTGTCAAAATATTGTTTCCTCACCTTAGTTGATTAAATAATAACCATTTCTTATTTTTTTGAAATTCTAAATTCAACTTGTGATAATCCTAGCACGGTGGATATATCTGGGTTGAATCCAAAGTGGGAAGNNTCATAGAATATTTGAAATGTATTTACAGGGTCCATTATTATTTCGTTGGCTTTAATAGGGTCATTTGGTATGTATTGATTCGGAATTATTATATTTATTGCAATTGATAATAGTTGTGAGGATTTATTATATTGTATTTCAGATTTAATAGAATATTCACTATTTATATAAAATTTGTAACTATCTAAACGATCTTTTAAAAAAATATATTGTTCAGGATTGACTCCAGTATCTTCCAATACAACGGATATTCTGGTAGCTTCAAGTTTGATTTTGTTTATTTGAATATCATTGGTTTTTAACATTGCATCCCGTATATATACTACAAACTCCGTAACAGATATATTTAGTGGTCATAAGAATCATCATAATCGTTTTCATACTTTTTAGACCTAACCAAATAATAAAGTATATTTACATCTCATTTTCGAACATTTATAAAATTTTGATTCAATGTCT
>PMMY01000177.1 GCA_003162655.1 Methanobacterium sp.
TATCTTTCATAATTGGATTATTTACATCGCTTGCTAAAATTTTGTAAGCAATTAAAAGAGCAATTAGTATTATTGGGCCAATGATATCCATGTACAAAACTGCTCCTGCATTTCCAGGTGCGTAATTTGCATATTGAAATATGTTAATTATATGACCATATGCAGCCCCAAGTAGAAAGATTGAACTTGATATAACTGTAGCAGTCCAAAAATTACCACGTATCCAGTAGCATAATATTCCAAGTACTCCTATAGAAAGGTTTGCAAATGCAACCTCTATTTGGAATGGACTACCTGGAGCCCAACCTATATTAGCTGCAACTTGAGTAGAAAGGAAAGCATGGCCAATAAAAGCCCATATACTTCCTATACCGACAGATAATACTAAAAAAGATAATAAAAATATTTCAACTATTCTCTCTTTATTTAAAGGTGNNAAATACAACCAAAATGGCCACAAATAATGTCAAAAATAATAAAATATAAGGTAAATCCATTATATTGCCCCCTAATCTTATTTTACATAATTATTTTAAGTATAGATCTTTGTTTGAATAAATAAATTATCCATATCTATTCATATATTTTAATATTATTATATTATTCATAATATGTACATTAGAATAGTTAAATAAAAAAACATAGGATCAGTCCTGTTAATGTTGTAAAAAAGGCAATGTGTTTTATTAAAGTAAATGTTAAAAAAAATTAAAATTAGTATTATATTAAAATTAATTCATTTAGATTTTTTTTGAAAAACTATATTTCGGAACCAATATTGATCAAATCATACTTAAGGTTCCCTAAACCAATTTCTCTTCCATATCGAAGTTGTAAATGGCCATCTACCCTATCCCACACACCTTTAAATTTATCTTGACCTTCATGATAATTATGATGTAGAAGGGAATTTTCAAATCCCTTCTGATGATTAACAAGATCATAGCTAGCAGCATCGAGTGCTACAGGATCATTAGAAACCAATATTCCGATATCTGGGACTATTGGTCTGTCACTCCATGGAAGACAGTCACAATCCGGAGTTATGTTCATTAAGAAGTTCATATAACCTACTTTCCCTTTTTTGCTCTGAACAGCTCCCAATGCATATTCAGTCATTCTCTCTATAAATTCATCCATTTTATCCCAGTTAAGCTTAATTAAAGAATTTGGACAAGCGAATATGCAGTTGTTACAAGCAATACACTTATCATAATTCATTTTAGCCCCTTCATCAGTTATATGCAAGGCATTTTCTGGACAAGATTCTATACAAGTACCACAAGATGCACAACCCTCTATTATAACTGGTTTTACGCATTCATGTTGTTCAATTTTTCCTGGTGCAGCAGCGCATCCCATTGANNTTCAAGATTTTTTATTGCCCCTCCAAAACCTGCCATTTCATGCCCCTTGAAATGGGACAAGACCATCATGCAGTCTGCACTTACAATATCACCTGCAATTTTAACGCTTTCAAAATGTTTCTGATTGATTTCAACACTCTCCCAGTTTTCGCCCCTTAAACCATCTGCAATTATTATTGGTGCACCTGAAACAGCATAATCAAAGCCATGAAGAACCGCGGTTTTTATATGGTTTGGAGAGTTATGCCTACTTCCGTAGTAGAGAGTATTAGTATCTGTAATAAACGGTTTTGCTCCTCTTGAAGTAATTTTGTCTACTATCTGTCTAACTAAAACAGGACTGATATACGAATCGTTACCCTCCTCACCAAAGTGAAGTTTTACTGCCACCAATTCATCCTCATCCATTAAATCATTAAATTTAGCTGCATCGAAAAGTTTTTTAACTTTATTTATTTTATTGTCTTCATCTGTCCTTGATGTGAAGTCGGTGAAATACACATTGCTCCTCATTTAAACCACCTTTCCATTAAAATAACGCTGAAAATATATGTTTAGTTCATTTATGGATTTTTAAGTTAATTCAGTAAGGAATTTATTCAATATTNNGATATTAATAGGTCTCTGCTTTTAAGAATGTTTTGATAATTATTTAACTCAATTATACCATTATCTACACCATTAAGCAAATTAAGATCGAAGTTTCCCTCCCCTAATGTCAAATGCTGGTCTTTTTCACCATTATTATCGTTTAAATGATAGTAAGCTATTTTATTCATTTTAAAAAACGCTTTAACATCTTTACTTGTATTTGCATGTCCTGTATCTACTGTTGCGTAAGAATCACATTCATTAATAAAAAATTGATGTTCTTCTGCAGTATTGCAAAAATATGCATACTTATTCGGCATATTTTCAACTGAAAATTTAATTCCCATTCCCATTGCATAATCATTGGCATTTCTAAGTGTTTCAATAGCGTGTTTCATCCCATAAGTTCTGACACGTTCTTCAAAACGATGAATTAATCCAGGATGAGTTGTAATAGCCGTTGCATTAATTTTCACTGCAAAATCAATTGTTTCTTCTAACTGTTTTAATGTTTCTTCTCTTATACCCGGATTCAAACTTCCAGGATTTAGATCAATTGTGGGGGAGTGTAGAAAAACATCGATATCATAGGAACTAAATGGTTCAAAAATCTTTTTATCCAGAGATAAAACATTTCTTGGCCAGTAAGGGCCTTCGCAAAGGATCTCCATAAGTTGAAACCCATCTTTTGATGCTGTTTGAAGGCATTGCTCCAGTGAACTCATGAAAAGTGCAAGTGTTGAGAATCCTAATTTCATAATATGAATTTTGATTTTTGACTTAATTAAATTTTTATTATTGTCACAGAAATCTAATACCATATTTATACAAATTAGATATATCTAAATTTATAATAGTCGAGTAAGTAGAAAATGATGGCCTCCAGTGGATAATACAAGAATAGAGGAGCAAAGATTAAGATTTACAATTCATTCTGANNATGATTAAATAAGTTTATTTGTTATTTTTAATTAAATTAAAAGAAGTAGGTACTCAATGAAATTAATATCAAATGAAAGAATTTCCATCTCATTAAATTGAAGAGTAATCAAATATAAATGAAAAAATAAATTATAAAAAAATTATTTCAACTCTTTAGTTCGGAATATGATGATTATACCCTCAGAAACACCATTATTGTTTTTTATTGGAGTTATGGTACCATCAATCATAGTTTTTTCATCATTCTTAGATTTAAGAACTACTTTATCCTTTATAATATCATTTAAATTAATTTCTTCTGAAACATCTATTTTTAATCCNNATTCTTCGTTCCAACCCGTGATTTTTTCGGCAGCAGTATTCATGAATTTTATCCTCTGTTCAGAATCTGTTGCGATAACACCATCGCTTATGGTTTTAAATAATGAAACAAGTAATTCATCATGACTTTTTAATGTTTTTTCCTCCTTGTTTCTATATAAGATAATATCAATAGCCGTGTAAAGCTCATTTTCCTCAAAAGGTTTGTGAAGAAATCCAAATGGTTCTTTTAGTATAAACGCTGAAGGATGAGTTGTTTTTGCACGTTCAACAGTGTTTTTATCAGAATATGCAGTGAGGTAAATAACAGGAATGTCAAATTTGTTTCTTATGGTTTCTGCAGCTTCTATACCATCAACCTTACCGTCTAATACAATGTCCATAAGAACTAGATCAGGTTTATATTCTTCACTAAATTTAACGGCATCTTCACCTGTAGAAACAATCCCCGGAACATTATATCCTGCTTTTTCTAGGCTTCTTTTTATATCCTCTGCCGTTATCCTCTCATCCTCAACAACTAAAATCTTAGCATTCTCCAATTTTAATGCCTCCAACAAATTTAACAGTTATTATTAAAAACGAGGATAAATCCATTAATGTCGTCATTATCCTTAATGATCTTTAAATTACATTTAACGGATAGTTCTTCTCCTTGCTTAGACGTCAATACCACATTATCAGTTAATGATTCATGGTTTTTATATAAATCATTTAAAGATTTTTTCACGATTTTTAAAGGTGTAAAAACTTCCTTTAATTCTTTACCCATAGCATCATTTAATTCCCAGCCAGTTAAATTCTCTGCAAGTGAATTCATTAGTTTGATTTTGCCCTCTGCATTGGTTGCAATCACTGCATCATTGATATTTTTTACCATTTCAGTAAGAAGAATATCATGATCCTTCTCCATTTTATGCCTATGTAGAGTTATTTCAATTGCTGTGTGAAGCTCACTCTCTTCAAAAGGCTTCCTCAAAAGGCCAGTTTCTTCCTTAATAATGTATCCAGAAGGTTCAGTTATTTTAGCACGCTGTACAGTATATTCATCAGAGTATGCTGTCAGATATATAACCGGGATATTATAAAGATATTTTATCTGTTCTGCTGCTTCTATACCGTCCATTTTACCCTTTAATTTAATGTCCATTAGCACCAGATCTGGTTTAAGCTTTCCTGCTTTTTCTATTGCATCTTCTCCAGAAGAAACCAAAGCCGGGACCTTGTAACCTGCAAATTCTAAACCGCTCTTGATATCCTCTGCTGTGATTCTTTCATCCTCGACAACCAGAATCTTTGATTCCATCCTTTATATCCCCCAACGATATTTAGATAAATTAATGATTTGATTTTATCTAACGTTCAATAAGTATCTTGTTAATTGAGTCTAAAACTGCTTCTACACTTGCCATGACAACATCGTCAGTTGTAGATCTCCCTGTTGCATTGTTTCCATTTTTATCTCCCATTATAACAAAAACCTCTGCAAGAGCATTAGTACCGCCTGTAATAGCATCAATATTATATTCTTTAAGTTCAATGTCTGCAGTTTCACCTACAAGACTTTGAATTGCATTTATAGCCGCATCTACTGGTCCTACTCCTGTTTTTGCTGCGGTTTTTATATTTCCGTCGATATTTAATTTAACAGTTGCCGTTGGCATTACATTATCCCCAGTCATGACAGAAAATCCTTCAAGTTTAACTATTTCCTTCTGAGCTCTACCAAGTACCGTTTCAGACATTGCCTTTAAATCTGCATCTGTAACACATTTTCCTTTATCTCCAAGTTTTTTTATCTGATCGAAAACCTTATTAAATTGATCCACATCCAATTCTATGCCGTATTCATCAAGTTTAGCTTTTATTGCATTAGCACCAGTATGTTTTCCTAAAACAATTTTACGTTTATGTCCTACCATTTCGGGTGTGATTGGTTCGTATGTCTCGGCTTTCTGAAGTACTCCATGTACATGTATTCCTGCTTCATGAGCAAATGCATTTTCGCCCACAATTGCCTTGTTTGGCGGCATTTTAATCCCTGTAATTCTTGAAACGACCTCGGATGTTTCAACCAAAAGTTTTGTATTAATATTGGTTTTAATATTGTATTGTGATGTTAATGCCATTACAACTTCTTCAAGGGAAGCATTGCCTGCCCTCTCACCTAACCCATTTATAGTTACATGTATCTGGCTTGCGCCCGCTTCTACAGCACTGAGTGAGTTCGCTACGGCTAGGCCAAAGTCATCATGGCAATGAACGCTAATTGGTACTGAAAGAATTTTCTTAAGTTTGGATATTAAGTATCTCATTGATGCAGGTACCATAACCCCTACAGTATCGGGTACATTGATGTAGTCCGCTCCTGCATCCTCAACAGCACTGTATATCTCTTTAAGATATTCAAATTCTGTTCTTGTAGAGTCTTCTGCCGAATATTCTGCTATTATCCCATGATCCTTTATATATTCTACAGCATCTACAGATTTTGTGAGGATTTCCTCTTGTGTCATTTTGAGCTTGTATTTTCTATGGAGGGGCGATGTTCCTATAAATGTGTGAATGTAATC
>PMMY01000089.1 GCA_003162655.1 Methanobacterium sp.
CGGCGGGGGTTCATGGAAACGAAATTCCGCCGCAAATTGCTGCATTGTGGCTTGCAGAAGAGTTATGGGAAAGGTCGATCAATGGAACTGTATATATCATTCCTTTTGCACTTCCAAATGCAACAATGAAGAATTCAAGAAGGTTTAAGGGATTTGATATGAACAGAAGGACCTCCAAATCAGGTTCTCCTTCTAATAAGATTTTAAAGACCACAGATAAACTTAATGTAATTTCTTTAGCAGATTTTCATGCAACCAAACCCCGAAGCAACCCTGGAATTGAGAGTGTTTTTTGTTCAGAGCAGCCATGCCCAGAGAGTCAAATGATCGCAAAATATATAACAAGTGTAACATCATCGAAGGTTATTTGCCACAAGAACGCAGGATCATTATACAGCGGAGCTTTAGAAGATGAATTAAACCTCAAAGGGACTGCAGCAGTTACATGTGAGGTTGTATCTGAAAACTGTAAGGTAAACCCGGGAAGTCCGGAAAGATCCTACCTCCAAATGGTATCTTATCTAAAGTACTTCGGAGTTGTTTAATTAAATTTATTATAAATTTCGATAATAACCATCTAGCCCGAGTTATAAATCTATATATTAGATATACAATAGGAGTGCGATAAAATGCCATCCTACAAAGAACATGTCCTTGTCTCAATAATTATGGTCTTTCCATTTTTTCCAGAAATCTTTTACATCGCACTTGCAGTTATTGGTGCATCAATAATGGACATGGATCACAAGGTTAATCAAAAAAATATTACTATATTGGGATTATTGGGAGTTATATTGGCTTTAATACTATATATTTTGAATTTTCACTACTTAATAGGAGTTCTAATAGCTTTGATGGCACTGTTATTCTATATTTCTGAGCACAGGGGGTTTATGCATTCGGTGTTTGGAATAATTTTTATAACTGGTTGTGTATCATTTTTTGTTTTGGGTGCTCATTCATTACTGTTGGAATTTACAAGTTTGAAGGTATCATTGATTATAATTTCGCTTATTCTTGGGATAGTGATTTTAAATAAAAAAATTGTTCCTATATACGCTTTTTTGATAATTATAGGACTGATATTCTCATCTAATATTGGATTTAACATATATTATGTTTTTTTTGCATTTTTTTTAGGTTGTATAAGTCATGTTATTTTAGATCTTTTCACACCTTCGGGTGTACAGCTTATAAATCCCATATCCTCCATGAAATTTAAAAAACGAGCTGGATTTACTTTAATAGCTATTTGGGCCGGTTGTGTAATTGCTTCTGTAGTATTATATGGTAATAATTTCTTAAGTTTAATAATATAGGCTGATGAATGCCTGATTTAAAAAGATATTATAAATAATTAGCCGTTTATGTTTGTATATGGAAAAATCTCAATATTACTAGTTTTATTTGATAATAAACTATATGAATATGTAACTACTTTTTATTCAAAATATACCTAATCAAAAGAGTGTAAAAAATTAATTTAGTTAATTTTATATATATCATGTTTTATAATGATGAATTAATTATCATGGTTTGCAATGATCCTATTGGTGGGGTGTAAACTTCAAGTTTTATATATGCCATGTTAATTATTCATGATTTATCCGGGCTATAATATTAAAAAAGGAGTTAATTCACAATGTTTATAACCAGAATATTCTATGGAATAGCTTATTTCATCGTTCTTATCTTTGAAATACTCAAAGCAGAACTAGACGTTGTTACAAGGGTTTTAGATGGAAAGGTAGAACCTCATGTTGTTGAGATAGAAACAGTACTTAAAAGGCCTATATCTCAAACTATACTTGCAAATAGCATAACATTAACCCCTGGGACACTTTCAATCGATCTGGACTCAGAGAATTGTATTTTAAAGGTAGCAATAATATCTAAACGTACAGCTGAGGAGATAATTCCATTTGAACCATATATAAAAGGGATGTTAGAATGAACATACTGGTTATATCACAATATATTCTCATGGGGGCCCTTGCAATATTTGCAATTGCCACAATAAGAATTACAACAAGGAAGAAAATTGCAATGTCTCTTGTAGGTTTATCCGGTTTGGGCATAGCAGTAGCAACGATGCTGGTCTTAGTGCAGCAATTATATAATCTAGCTTTTTGTGATACCATAGCAACTGCCTTGATACTTCTTGGTCCAGTTGGAACCATAGCATTTGCAAGTGTTTTAAGAGGATGATCGTGTGACAGATATAATAACTTTAATAAGATCAGCAATACTCATAATAGTCGCATTCTTGGTGCTTTTAACCGCTTACGGAATTTTAAGGTATGGGGATAATATTGAAAATATAATATACGCCAGGATACACATTCTGGGAGTTGCTGATATAGCTCTTATAATAGCATTACTTGTCCTTAATGAACCCCTTATGGCGTCGGCATACTTCATCTTAGCACCGTTTGCAGCACATGCCATAGCCAATGGTTACTATTATGGGGAGGAAGAGAAATGATAGAATATATATTCATGATTACAACGATTTTAGGGGCAGTTATATGCTTGATGCAACGAGATCTTCTAAAAGCAGCCATTCTAACCGGAATTCCAGGTGCTTCACTTGCTTTCCTTTACCAATACCTTCAAGCACCAGATGTGGCTCTGACCCAAGCAATTGTTGGTTCTGCAATAGTACCTGTATTTTTCGCACTGGCAGTTTTAAGAACACGCAGGGTGGAGGAATAATATGATTATGGACACACAACTTGCATCGCTCTTAACAGCAGGAATTTTGATGGTAATAGGTATTTTTGGTGCCTTATTCCTGGATAATCTAATAAAAAAGGTTATATCGTTGGCATTTATCGGTGATGGGGCCAACCTGTTCCTAATTGCAATGGGTTACAAAGTAGGTGGTATAGTCTATATATACTTACCTGGTATGTCAATGAGCACATTTTCGCAGAATGCATCTTATCCTCTCCCATTTGCTCTTGTGCTCACAAGTATTGTGATAGGGGCAAGTACAATGGCTGTTATGCTTGGAATTATAATCCTTCTTAACAAAAAATATGGATCTATTAGTGCATCAAAGATTCTTGGAGAGTAATGAAATGCTTTCAAACTTCTTATCAAACAATAAAAGAACAGAAACAGAGGTTGGTCACGGTGAAATTGATTACAATTTCGATCAGGTATTAAAGGAGGTATCAAAATGAACCTTCCTAACCTTTTAATTCCATTAATGGTAATAATACCAATTACATGCGCCCTGTTTTTGAACCTACTTCATGAAAAAAGCAGAGTGGTTAAAGTAATTTCAATAATAGTCGCATTAGCACTCCCAACAATACCTCTTCTTGCAAATTATGGTATACAATACTTTGGTGGGTATCCTCCTTTAATACAGAACCCAACAATAGCAACAGGGCTGCCAGCACTGATAACTGGTACTCAACTTTACATATTCCACCCTGCAATTACCTATGTTTATGGAAGCGCCCAAAAACTAATGATATTCATACTTGGAATGGTAGCGCTATTTGCAATATTTATATCACTTTACGAAGTTAAAAAACCTTCAGGTGTTTATGCATATCTGATGTTAATGGGAACAGCATCTATAATGGCTATGCTTCTCTCAGACGATATATTCAATCTGTACGTCTTCTTTGAGATAGCTGCATTAGCTCAGGTTGGTATAGTACTTGTTTCAAAGATAGAGCATAATTATGAAACGGCCCTTAAATACATGATACTGGGAAGCATAGCTTCACCAATGTTGTTAATAGGAATTGCATTACTTCTNNCATAGTCCTGTTTTATTGATGGCATGCAGTTTAATAATCTTTGGATGGCTCTATGGAACAGGTCTGCCACCGTTCCATACAATTAAATCTGCAATGTACAGTAAGGCACTTCCAACAGGAGCAGCCCTGCTGCAAGCATTTTCAGTTTTCAGTTTTGTTGCTATTGGAATAATTATCATCAGAATATTTTCATACCTTCCGTTTGAACATGTTTTTGTTCTTGGAATATCTTTAATTGCGATGGTACTAGGTATTACCATGGCCATCACCCAGACAGACTTCAAACGTTTAATAGCATTCCTTGCAGTAGGGGAGTTAGGGTACATAGGAGTAGGTCTCGGTCTTGGAACAGCTTTCGGTATAACAGCAGGACTTTTCCAAGCTGTTAACGAAGCAATCATAACAGCATTTCTATTCATTGGATTTGGAACTATAATGTATAAAACCAAAGAGACAGATATGCGGAAGTTAGGGGGAATGATGGTTTCAACGCCGAAATCCGCACTTCTGGTACTTCTAGCTGGTCTTGCTATGGCTGGCGTTCCTCCATTTAATGCTTTCCAGAGTAAATTAATGCTTATACAGGCGTCTTTAAATTCTGGTCTACCAGAAATTGGTATAATAATGGTACTGCTAAGTATCGTGACATTTATGACATTTATGAGAGCTTTCCATACAATTTACCTAAGGCCTAAGCCCGCTGACCTTGAAATTAAAAATGAAAAAATACCNNCTTAGTCAAAGGGGGATTATATGAACATCTACGATATTATACTGAAAAAAATAAAGGACGTCCGAATGGAAACGGGGGATGATACGCCTGTATCGAATATGGCTGCCTCTTCGATGTTGACAGCAGAGATAACACTAATATCTTCCCTTCTGATAGCAATAGTAATGTTTAGACTTTTAAACATTACATTGATGATAGCATTAATTGTAGTGATATTTGCTCTGGTATACATGGCCGTACCAATCATGCCGCGGCTCAAAAGGGAACAGAATGATTCACTAGCCAGTATGAGCTTCTATGTTATTTTGGGACTTGCAATTGTAGTAGTACTATTCTTCTGGGGGAATTTGAATGTCTGAGGGATTAAGAAATATAATATCTGGAATTGCACTCCTTGCATTTACAGTAACATTCTTCCAATCGATAATAGATTTCAAACCACTAATATATCCTGGTATCAGCTACATTTACAACTGGGTGGGTCCACATATTGCACCTAACATGGTTACAAATGTTGTATTTGATTGGAGAGGATATGATACTCTTGGAGAAGCTTTAATACTTGTTACAGCCGTTATTGTAACTCTTCTGGTCTTTGGAAGAGGGCAAGTAGATCTTGGAGGTGATGATTAATGAGTACAATACTCAAAATAATTGCATTCCCTGCATCTGTCATATTAATTTGTTATGGTGCTCTCACAATACTCGGAGGTCACATAACACCTGGAGGGGGATTTCAGGGAGGGGCAATCATGGCCTCGGGAATAATATTCTGTCTCGTTGTTTACGGACTGGATGATAGTCCAATAAAGTTTACAGACAATTTCATGGCNNGCACTTGGATATGTATTTCTGGGACTTGCAGGACTGTTTGCAACAGGATTTTTCATGTACAATCTCGGTGTGGACATTTATCATATTGTCCCACCATACATTGTGAATATATTTGACTACCCCGACCCACTACATGCAGGTATAATCCCATACCTTAACTTTGTGGTCGGTCTGAAAGTTTTAGTTGGATTAAGTGCCGTTGTAATAACATTCTTAGAAAGTGAAAAGCTAATGAAGGATATGGAGAGTAAATAAGATGGTTTACATTGGCCCNNTGCCAATGGTTTGATTTCAGCATTTGCAGGAATTGTTATTGGAAAACTTACATTTGGAAGAGGATAAATTAAAATGATTATTATCAAAAATAAATCGTTTAAAACAACATTAAAATTAAGAAGGTAAAGGTCATGTTCCTATCAACTAAGAAATGTGAAGGCATTGGAAAGTGCGTTGAAGAATGTCCAACACAGGCAATAAGAATCATAGAGGGTAAGGCATTCAGCTGCATCACCTGCGGTGCATGTGCAGAGGCCTGTCCCAACAATGCCATATTCAAGAATAAATACGGTGGTTTTGTTGTAGACAGAGCTAAATGCAATGCTTGCGGTGTTTGCGAAATGACCTGTCCTGTCAACAACATAAAAATTGAGGATGGAGTGGTAAAGGGCATATGTGCTAGATGTGGAATATGCGTTGACGCCTGCCCAATTAATGCAAGGGCCGATGCACAGGATGTCATAGAAGATAGACAACTGAAGTTCCTCGAGTCACTTAACCTAACAATTCAGCCTGGTTCAAGGGTTCAAAAGGAAGAGAAAAATGTTACAAGGATCAACATATGCACAGATCCTGAAGAATGCACAACTTGTGGAAGATGTGAATATTACTGTCCAACAGGTGCTATAATGGTTAATACAGACTCAGAAGGCAAATGTACAGAATGTCGTATTTGTGAAGACGTTTGTCCAGTAGGGGCCATAAAAGATGGTGTTGTAGACCAAGAAAAATGTACACTCTGCCTTAAATGTGTATCAGAATGTCCAAACAATGCAATGTACATTGATGATTTTAAGGTTAAAATAAGAAAACCAGAAGAAGGGGAAGAGATTAAAGGATCAATTGTATCATGTCTGAACTGTGGACTATGTGCAGAAGCTTGTACTCATGGAGCACTTCGTGTTATTGACGGAAAACTCCGATACGACCCAACATTATGCGAAGATTGTACCACAATGGACTGCATAGATGTTTGTCCTGTTGGAACTCTAAGATTGGCAGATGATCCAGAACGTCGTATTAAAGGTTTCTGTGTGTCATGTGGAAAGTGTGTACAATCATGTGATGTTAACAAGGCAAG
>PMMY01000104.1 GCA_003162655.1 Methanobacterium sp.
GATAAGTCTAAGTGAATTAGAAGATATTACCATTGTTTTCATTTCAAGCATATGGTACAACGTTCATTATGGGAAAACTTACAACATTCTTGGCAGGATATTACTTTTCATCTTCCGTTTTAGGGATCAGATGTACGATAAGTACTACTCCTGGTTAAGAAAAGAAGAAATACTAAATAAAAATACTGAAACTGAAGATTACCTTATAGAATTGACTGAAAAAGGTTTAATCAAAAAAACAGATGGAAAATATGAACTCACAGACCAAGGGAAAGTGGTAGCATCAAATATNNATAAGTGACGGAACAGACAGTGCCACCGATACAATATCCGCATTTCTTGTTTGGGTGGGAATCAAGTTTAAAAGAGAATCTCTAAGCACCCTCCTTGTGATAATACTTCTATTCGTTGCATCTATAACAGTTGGATTTGAATCTCTCTCAAGAATATATGCAGCATTGACCTCAACAATTCAACCAATAGTAGATCCTAACCTTGTGATCATAATTGAGGGAATTGCAATCTTTGTTTATGCAGGGTTATACTTTTATCAACGNNAACCATATATTCATAGCATCATCTGTTGTAATTGGAGCTATATTCTCAATATTTGGAATATACTATATTGACGCTGTTGTTGGTGCTGTTGTAGCCTTTAGAATATTCATAGATGCTGTGGGACTTTTAAAGGATGCAGTACACTCAATGAAAGGTGAGGAAACAGACCTGCACAAATACAAAACACTTGTAGGAGATTATGTAGAAGAAGGGAAAATGAAAGCATTCAGAATATGGATTATATTCGCTATCTGGGCTAGAGAACTTATGAAAAAAGATGAAATATTAGATTCACTTGAGAATATGTATACAAAAACATACATACCTGTTTTAAGTGAATTGAATTTAATTCCTGAGGATAAAATTGGATTTAAAAATGAATTTGACCAAATAATAGACCCGTTACTTAAAAGAAATTTTATTACTATTGATAACGAGAAATACCATGTAACCGAAAGTGGAATTAAACGGTTCAAACATTTTAACGATCTTTTCCGTTACTACGATGTGCATTATTCTGACTTGTTAATGTTAGATGTTGAAAGTGAATCTTAATCCCGACCTACCAAGAAATCCCTGAGTTTGTCCCTGTTTACCCTAGCATTCACGTCCAAAGGGTTGATTTCTAATGCCTTGTTAAAACATTTCATACCAGACTCAAGGTCACCAGAATTGGCAAATGCAGCCCCTTTGTTACTCAAAACATTAGTATTTTCTGGATTTAATGTTAGAGCTTGGTCATAACATTTTATGGCCGAATTATAGTCTTCCATTTCGTAGTAAACAGCTCCCTTGTTCGTCCAAAGTTCAGAATTTTTTTTATCTATAGAAATGGCCTTATCATATGATTCTAGGGCTTCATCATATCTTTTAAGCATCCTTAAAACATTTCCCTTGTTGTTAAGTGCCATTGTAAAATTTGGATCGATTTCAAGAGCAGCATCATAGCATTTCAATGCTTCCTTGAACTGACCATTCTCAAAGAAAGCAATTCCTTCATTATTCCATTCTCCGGGATGTTTTTGCATATAATTCTTCCATTTGAACTTTCAAGCTATAATTTTTTTTTAGTTTCTATATTTACAAAAAATTATTTTGTAAACTTGAATTTAATACCATCAATAATGATAAGAAAACTTGCATCTAGGAGGATTTGGACCCAGTAAATAATTTTGATTAATCTTTCCATTTATTCCTGTCCATTTGAAAGTGAGTTCGGACATTGCCTTACACATAAGGCAGTATATCTTATTATCCTTAATATTTGGACCCCATAAGCATTCAGTTACTGTAAATTCATCGGCTCCTGTTTCTACTCTGTAGCCCAGGTTCGTGAGCATGTGAGCCATCCAAGCAATATACTCTGATAAAACTTTTCTTGAGTATTCCTGATTGTCAAGTGAAGCATGGTTAACATTAAGTTCTCTTTTAAATTTTAGTTTCATATTACCCTTAAAGAACTTGGCGAATTCTCTTAAAAAGCTTGCAGTATCTTCTATTCGGACTTGAGATGTGAGTGCATGTGTAGAACTAAGCATAAAATCTCGAATCGTACTCATACGCTCTTTTTCAATGAATATATGGTTTTTATAATCTAAATCCGTTCTTAAGAGTGTTATTTCGATACTGTACTTTAAATCGGTGTCATTAAATGGTTTTATACAATATCCAGAGGGTTTAGTTAATTTAGCCCTTTTAAATGTATCCCCATCTGCATGTGCTGTCAAATATATTACAGGCACATCGAAATTATGGGATATACGCTCCACAGCATCTATTCCATCCATCTCTCCCCTTAATACAATGTCAGCAATGATTAGATCTGTTCCCTTTTCATTGGCTAAATTAATTGCATCTTCTCCGGATCCTGCTAACCCAACAACCTCATATCCCCAACTTTCGAGTTTGTTCTGTATCTCTAGAGCAGTTATGGTCTCATCTTCAATTACCAGTATTTTTTCTTCAGAAACCAGATTCACCCCCTCTAAAGCTTGAATATTAATTATATGTCTAGCGTGAAAGTTTATATCCTTTACGGAAAAATATTCTTTTTCTAACTAATTTATAGACCCTATGAAATGTCTGAGGGATATCCCAGAATTTTTCGATTATTTTGTAATGTTAAATTTTAATAAACCTCAAATTTCTATGTTTAATATTAACAGTTTAAATTTACTTATGATAATAGTATTTTATTTTTGATTTGTATAATTATTACCTACATATTAAAGCATTATATTGAAATTTTTAATTAAAATATTATCTGATTATAAATTTCCTTAAACGAAATATAAAATGCATATAATTCTAAATAAATACATTAATATTATACTATAGATGTATAATTAATATTAATCATAATTTAATATTAAGAGTTATATTTAGAATAAATTTAATAAAAAAAATTTCAAGAAGGACTGAAAATGGAATACACTTTAATATCAACTATTTACTCAATAGAACCTATTATGGTTTGTATAACACAATTTTCATGCAAAAAAGTTGTTCTTTTAAGGGAAGAAGATGCTCCCAGGGAAAAGCTCCAAGTTGAACAGATAATCAAAGATACAGTTGGAAACTTTATAGAAATTGAAACCAAAATTACAAGCCTCTACGATGTGGTTAGAATTGCACAAGACACTGTAGATGTAATAGAAAATGAGAGAGCCAACAACAGGAATATATTTGTGAACATAAGCGGAGGTAGAAAGCCCCAAGCTTTAGGTGCTCTCTTCGGTTGCTATGCAAGACACGGAGACATTGAAAGAATCGTTTACATCACAGAAGAGGACAGTCAAGTTATTGACCTACCAATACTGAATTTCGGACTATCTGCAACAAAAAGGATGGTTTTAGAAAAGCTTAAAAGTGACGGAGAGAGTGTTAAGAATCTTGCATTGAAAATTGGAATAAGCAGAGGGATGACCTACAATCATATTCGAGAGTTAAGAGAAATGGGATTTATTGCTCCAGATCAACTCAAAATAACCACTGCAGGAAAACTTGCTATAATATAAATTTTAATTTTACTTTAAAAATATTAGACCTTCATCAGTTTCTGGGGATTATCCTTGCACATTGTACGGATATCGTCAATTGAAACCCCCCTTTGTAACATTGAATTAATAAATTTCTTCATACCATTAACAGGCCGTGGATTATGGATCTGACCAAAGTCAGTTGCCATCAAACATCGTTTAGCTCCAATTTTTTTTATCGAATCTCTGATAAATCCTGGATCAATGTTATCATGCTTTTCCATGCACGCCACATAACAGTGTTCGAGATATGCATGGGCAGCCATCTCAACTTGTTCATCTAAGCTGGCACCAATAACTTGAGTTAATGGATGATTAACAACAATTCTCCATATTCCCACACTCTTTGCCATGTCGATCAGTGTGAAAATATCTGCTGGCTTCAAGTGTCCTGTTGATATCACCATTTGATTTTCCTTTACGATGTGTAGTATATCTTCAACCTTAGACCAGTCCATCTGAACAGAAGAGTAGGAAATTGTTGGAAACCATACGAATCTACCTCCAATCAACGCCGAAGCTTCAACAGCATTCGAGTTTAATCCACCTACACCATTGTTAAGTGCCACACCACCATAAACTGGAAACCCTGTTACTTCAGATGCTATTATAGCCCTTCCCGATGTAGGTTCGTGATGAGATTTTATAACAATCGAATGCATCCGTTCTTCCTTAGCACTCACAGCTGCCTCCACATCTGTCATTAATCGAGGTTTTATATCAGGCCCAGTATGAATATGAGTATCTGTGAAGCCTTCAAGAGGAAAATCAAGATTAACAGATTCCTTAGGAGGATACTCTTTTTTTAACTTCTTCATAGAGGTTGCCACCGGTTGAATCCATGGTAACGATTAATGGACCAAATTCTTTAACTTCAAGTTCCCATATTGCCTCAGGAACTCCCAGATCAAGCCAGTGAACGTTATTAAATTTTAAAACAGATTTAACATATAGTGCTGCACATCCACCGNNCTTATAATTTATCAGAGCCTCTGAAGTGGCTTCATCCATGCCACCTTTCCCAACTATGAGTCCTGCACCCATTTTTAATATTTGGGGTTCATAAGGATTCATCCGGGTACTGGTTGTGGGTCCAACTGCTATCATCTCATATTTATCCCCTGACTTTCTTATTATTGGTCCAGCATGGAAAATAACGGCGCCCTTAATATCAACAGGGGATCCCTCTTCAACCATCCTTTTATGAGCACTGTCCCTGGCAGTATAAATTTTACCCGAAATGTAAACAATGTCTCCTATCCTTAAATTTTCTGTTTCATCAGATGAAATTGGGGTTTTAAGTTTCACATTCATAAAGTTCACCTTTTATAAACATCATTAACATAAATCAAATGATGTATATAAACATTAGAAGTACTAACATAATGATATTCAACTTCATTACAGATAAATCCAGATTAGAAAAAATTCCAAATTAAGTATCTAAATATTATAAATAATCAAATTAACAAATGAATTAATCTATTATTTAGAGGTAAATCATGCCGAGTTCAGATAGAATAATGGGTTTAAGCAAATATATTGTATCCCTTCCAGGAACAACATTCTCAATTGCAAGTATGGTAGTTTTAAGCTTTGTTTTGGGCTGTATCGTATCAGCATTACAGCCCAGCGCCAACTACTCCCTCCTATACAGTATCATATATGGAGGTGCTGCAGGATTCCTCATATTTGGTTTGACATCCATAATGAGCGGTGCAGTTACTCAGCCAATGATCAATGCCCTTGAGGGAAGGCATATGAAGATGAAACAGTCCATGTTCCTTTCTCTATTGTCAATGCTAATTGTAGGATTTGTTTATCTGGTCGGAAGTCTTATTTCATCATTTTCAATTTATAGCTACACCATCGACGCCCTAGTTTATGGTTGTGTGATAATATTCGCCATCAGAATCCTTGTACTCTGGGGAACATCAAATATCAATTTTTTCAAATCCCTGCCTGCAGCAGTAACACAACCAGCCCTCATAATAAGTATGGTTATAGTAATTGTCTCATTAACTAGTATCACTACCAATATTGGCTACTTCAGCATCCTTGCATTAATAATAAAGATATTAATAGCATCCCTAATTCTTGTCGTTGCTATCTACTCATTTGTGGTTATTATAGAATCTCCAATGAAACGGAATTTAGGAGTTGGGGGTTTGGAACTCTTAAGCCTATTTTTAGCCCATGTAACTGAGGGCTCAAATGCCCTTGAAGGACTTTTTGAAGATATGGGTGAACCAATCGATACTATAATTGGAATCACAGCATTCAAAGGAAAGAATGGTTTAAAAGCTATTTTTTTAAGTCCAAGTGTGCATCCAGGACCCGTAGGTAACATTGGTGGGGGAAACATGCCCACAATGCTGTCAAATAAATTTGAAACCTTTACAATGGTATCGCATGGACCTTCAACCCATGATTTCAACCCAGTATCAACAAAAGAAGTGGTTAAAATCGAAAAGGTGGTTAAAAACACACTTAAAAGTATAGAGTATTCCAATAAAGCCAGTAAATTCTTTAGAGTTCAAAGTGGAGATGCTAAAATTGGAGTCCAATTCTTTGACAACAATGTGGTTCTACTTGCTACAATGGCCCCTGTAGGATTTGATGATATGGACTTTGGAGTGGGTCTAGCAATCATTAACCTCGCAAAAGCCAGAACAGGTGTGGATAATGTAGTATTGGTTGAATGTCACAATGCATTTAAGGGTGATGGGGGGAGAATACTTCCAGGTAACAAGGAAGTTTTTGAGCTGATGGATGCTGTTGATCAGATTAAAAAATCTGAAGAACAATACAACCTGAGGGTAGGTATTGCAAGTGATCCAATGGATGATATTAGCAAAGAAGAAGGAGTTGGAGAAAGTGGAGTTAAAGCCATGATTGTGGATGTTGGTAACCAAAAAACAGGATATATTCTCCTTGACAGTAACAACATGGTGATAGGATTCAGGGAAAGAATTCTCAAACATTTAAAGGACTTGGGACTTGACGAGGCAGAGATCATGACATCTGATACCCACTTTGTAAATGCACTTTCAGGTGGTCACAATCCAGTTGGTAAAAAAAGTCAGGACATTATACTTGAAAAGATCATTGCATGTACAGAAAATGCAATAAAAGATCTTGAAGATGTTACAGTGGCATGTGAAGTATCTAAAATAGAAGATTTAAAAACACTTGGACCAACCCACGCTACAGAACTAGTAACAACTATTAGTTCCATAGTAGCTGTAAGTAAAATATTCGCACCTCTAATCTTTATAATCGCGTTTTTATCGGCTTTTATTTGGATTTTCTACTAGGCTCTCTAAAAAAAAAGTTATTTTTATTTCTCATTTGAAAATATAGAAAGACTAATAAATTTCTATATGTATTTCTCCATGATCAATAAATAAAAAAAAAGAAATATGAATTTATTTAACGCATATGTACAGGTGGTACTGGGTTGACATTAAAGAGCAGTATCCATATAACTAGCCATATGAATAAAAATGGTACAATTCCACTCCACAACCATCCCTTAAATCCTCCAACAGCTTCTTTACCGAATATTCTCTCTGAAACTTGTCCAGATATGTAAAGGATCACCAGAGCCAGTAGAATAGCTATGGCCTCGTTATTAATTCCCATTATCTGTCCAGTCGTTAATAAATATGAAAAGAAAGCTGCAATTATACCTCCAATTATATGTATGATCGTAACTTTAGCATCTACATCCATAATTTTTTACCTCCAAAATATGTTTATTATTAGTATCTTGTCATAAATAAAACCATAAGGTGTTCCAATGAAAGCCATGTCCAACGTTGATGTTTACGCAATTTGCAAAGAATTAGGGGAAATGTTAAATGATGCCAGAGTACAAAAGGCATACCAACCCACCAAAGATACAGTACTCATAAGATTCCATGTACCCGGTAAAGGCCGTGTAGATGTGGTATTCCAGGCTGGTTTAAGAGTTCATACCACCCAGTATCCGCCTCAAAATCCTAAAGTTCCACCAAACTTTCCCATGCTACTTCGAAAATATATTAAAGGAGGCAGTGTGATCGGTGTAAGCCAGCATAATTTCGATAGGATCATGAGGATCGACATCCAGAAGGAACATAAATTTTCTCTGGTTATAGAACTCTTTGCGAAGGGTAATATAATACTTTTGGATGAAGACGATCAGATAATTCTACCGTTAAAAAGAAAACTATGGCAGGACAGGAGGATAACCTCCAAAGAAGAGTACAAATACCCGCCTGAAAGAGGTATGAATCCACTTACAATTAAAAAAATCGAATTAAAAGAATTATTCCAGAATTCTGATAGAGATATTATAAGGACACTGGCCAGTAATGGTCTGGGAGGCCTCTACGCTGAAGAAATTGCTCTGAGATCAGGTGTTGACAAGAAGAAAAATGCATCTGAAGTAAAAGACAATGAAATTGATGCAATACACAGTGCTATAGACACTGTTTTCAAACCACTTAAAACCTATGATTTCCATCCACAAATAATATCTGGAGAAAAGGAAGATGTTCTACCTCTTGACCTTCAGATGTATAAGGATTACGAGAAAAAAAGGTATGAAAGCTACAATGAAGCTGCAGATGAATTTTACAGTAGCATAGTTGGTGATGACATTGTACAGGTTCATGAAGAAGTATGGTCCGGTGAAGTGGGCAAGTTTGAAAAAAGGTTAGCTATACAGTTAGAAACTCTTGAGAAATTCAATAAAACAATTAAAGAGACCAAGATCAAAGGTGAAGCAATATATTCTAATTACCAGAAGATCCAGAACATAATTGATATTATAAAAGAAGCTAGAAAAACCCATTCATGGCTTGAGATAATAGACACAGTTAAAAAAGCTAAAAAAGCTAAAACCGAAGGTCTCGAAATTATTGAATCAATTGATAAAATGGGTATTTTAACACTGAACCTCGATGGAATCCGGGTGAATATAGATACAACTCAAGGAATACCAGAAAATGCTGAAGTATATTACAATAAGGGTAAAAAGTCTAAAAAGAAGATTAGAGGAGTTAATATAGCCATTGAAAAGACTCGACAGGAAATTAAGAAAGCAGAAAGTAAACGAGAAATAGAAATGGAAAAGGTTCTTGTACCTCAAAAGCGTGTGAAAAAAGAACTTAAATGGTATGAGAAGCTAAGATGGTTTTTAACATCGGATGGTCTTATGGTAATAGCTGGCAGAGATGCAGGTACCAATGAAATGGTCGTAAAGAAGCATATGGAACCCCGGGATATATACTTCCATTCTGACATTCATGGTGCTGCATCGGTTGTTTTAAAAGCAGGAGAAGGAGAAATTCCTGAAACGAGTATTAATCAGGCCGCAGCTTTTTCAGCATGTTTTTCAAGTGCATGGTCCAAGGGATTAGGTTCTGCAGATGTATACTGGGTTAATCCAGACCAAGTTTCAAAAACACCACAATCCGGTGAATTCGTTACCAAAGGTTCATTCATAATAAGGGGATCTCGTAACTACATTCGAGGGCTTCCACTAACATTATCTGTTGGTAAGGTGGACTATGAAGGTGAAAGAATAATGGCAGGACCTCCAGAAGCTGTTTCTAATTATACGGAGAACTTTTCAACAGTCAAACCAGGATACACTAAAAAAGAAGAAATTGCAATGCAGATCAGAAATAAGATAGACCCTGAAAAAATGTTCGTTATTGAAGATGTTGTCAGAGTGCTGCCTTCTGGAAAGTGTGATTTTGTTGACCAGAAAGGTTCTAAGAGGAGGAGGAAGAGGTAAAACTCTTAAATTTCAATAATTTGTAAAAAAGTTTATCTAAGATGGGAACAATTAGAATTACACTTCTAAAATTAAATATTTATAACTTCTCTTTGTCCTTCATCTGCTTCTTAAGAAGAAAATTAATGTCTATAACATACATTCCTTCCTGGTCTGAGACAATAATAGAGTCGTCCTCTAATAGTGAGGGTAGATTGACCTCGTAGATACCATGTTCTTTGATCATTATGGTCTCAATCGAATCTCCCTTAATCTCCTGGATCTCCTTAATTTTTCCCTTTTGGTGGAACTCAAAGAACTTGCTACCGCACTCAGGACATCCTTTGAGAATTATCTCCTCTGAGTCGATTTTAAACTCTGCTCCACACTTAATGCAACGATGCACCTGAATCACCTAGGTTAGCTATCATGGACAGGAAGTTTGATTTCTTCTTGACTGCCTTCATAACATTTGCAGGACCAATAATAGTTATTCCTATGGTTTTCTTTTTTGAAAGCCCGAAAAAAGAAGTTTTGTTGGTTTCAAGGGTAAATATATCTATTCCCATAAAGTTTTCAACATCAATTTCGCGCATTGTAGTTTCTATGAGATCTGCCTCTTCTTCAGGTGTTAGACCTCCCTCAATAACTACCAAATCACCATCTTTCACCTTATCCACAATCATGGAAATCTTTTCCATGCCTGTTCGGGTTTTTAGTGCATCTGATGAAAGAAAATCCATTTTTAGAGCATTTGATTCTTTACTATCCATTTTGAAAACCCCTAATATTAGTTGAATTTCTCGACCATTGCTTGATAAAGATCTGCTGTATTTTCACCGTGAAGTGCAGATACAGGAACCACAGTATGCTGTGGAAAAACTGAGGATATTCTCTCCGACGAAGCTTCTGGAAGATCAATTTTATTTGCCACAATAACAAATGGTATTTTACGTGCCTCCAGATTCCCCATTATGGTAATGTTAGCCTGTGTAAGAGGATCTTGTGTTGCATCAACAACCAAAAGCACCCCCGTTACATCATCTAACCATTTAATTGCCTCAATTATGCCTTTAGTTGCTTCTTTTGCCCTTTCTTTAGCTTCTTCTTCGGATAAGCCAAATTCAAGGAAGTTTTTGTAGTCTATTTTTGTAGCTATACCGGGAGTATCAACAATGTCAAAGTCGAGCTCTACTCCATCGTACTCAATTTTAACCTTTTCCTGTCTGTAAACACGTCTAGTTTCGTGTGGAATCTCGGATATTAAGCCTATTGGTTTACCTAACCAATCACTTGTCATGGTGTTGGCAAGTGTTGTTTTACCAGAATTGGGGTGACCGTACAAACCAATCTTAAGTTTTTTATCCTTACCAATAAGCTTGTTGAAGATGTTTTTGAAGAAGCTACGCCTGAAAAATTTCCGCATGTTTATCACTCTTATCAACTCACAATGGTTAAGACTTTAGACCAAAATGTTATAATTAATCGTTTATTAGTATTATTATATTCCTTCATGAATCCCATAGTACCATCCTAGTTTATTAGTTAAATCTTTGGGTTTATATAAGTTCTGTTTTT
>PMMY01000291.1 GCA_003162655.1 Methanobacterium sp.
TAATTTTAAAGATATGGATTTAAAATCGATAATTACTTTTATTATAGTTTTAAACTTTTATTAAGACAATTTAATTAAGTTGATTTAGAATATACAAAATTTTAATCACATCAAAGTCAAACATTAAAATGAGGATTTGTTTATGAGAGTACTTTTAATGCCATGTGGAATAGGAATGGGTCATGCATCACGATGTTTGACTATTGCCAGAAAACTTCAAGAAGAAGGTGTTGAGGTTGCCTTTGCTAGTTATGGTTGTGGGTATGAGATGCTAGATGCTTATCATAAATATAAAACACTAAAACTTCCTGATATTAAATTTTACGGTACCAATGGGGAACTTGACATTAAATATACTGCTAAAAAATCTAATAACATTCCTTATATCTTTCTGAAAAGTATTTATCATGAATCAAGGATCATCCGAGAATTTAAACCAGACATCATATTAGCTGACTCCCATTTCTCAGTACCTATCACAGCTAAATTATTTGGTGTTCCATGTATCATGATTCAAAACGAATTGACCCTAAACTTTTCAGAACTCTACCCACAAGAAAAAAAAATCGAATATCTTGAAAATGGTCTTAAAAAGTTTATTAGGAATATTTGTAACCTTTCTAAGGTTATTATAGTGCCTGATATTCCAGGGACAACTGAAATACCTTTGAAGCTCAATAAAAAAGTTGTTCATACAGGGCCACTTCTTAAAAATAACCCTGATAAAATGCCATCTAAGGAAGATCTCCGAATAAAATTAGGATTTAATAATTCAGACAAAATCGTTTTAGTTACTGTAGGTGGAAGTAATTTTGGAATTGACCTATTGAAACTAATATGTGATTCATCATCACTGCTAAAATGTGACAGTTTGATAATAGTAACCGGACCGGAGATAGAAGCAGATTTCATACCTGAAACTCAATATATTATAAAAAAGAAATTTTTAGACAATATGATGGAATGGATGAAAATATCCGATGTAATAGTAAGCCTAGCAGGTCATACAACCATTATGGAGACGATTTCACTTGGAATTCCAAACATGATCATCCCCATAGATAACCATCCTGAACAGCTTAAAAACGCAGTTAACATTGAAAGATACGGTATATCCATTGTAGAAGACTTAAAGAACTTGAACCCAGATGAAATTTCTGCAAAAATAAACAGATTGCTCACAGATCCAGAAATTATTGATAGGGCAGATAAGGTCAAGGAAATGTTCTCCAAATACAATGGAACTGAGATTGCGGTTAAGATCATAATGGAACATGCAATGGATAATCAACCATTATAAAATTAAGTAATTCATTATAATATTTAATCTATTTGAGCTTACGGTAATATATGGAATGGAATGGACTTAAAAATACGGAAAGAATATAATTATTCTAATTCTCTTGATTATATTAACCATTTTAAACTGTTATAAGTAAACTATCTTTGAAAAATTATCATTTTTCCAATTTTATCTCTATCATCATTTTATGTGAGGTGAATTGTATTATAATTAGGAGTAATGGAGATAACTTACTTTTAAATAGTTAATAGATAATATTATACATTAAAAAAGTATAGTTATTATCAGGAGTTGCGATTACATCTAAATTAGGGTACATTTTGATCAATGGTAGTAACTAAAAATGGGGCAAAATAATAATTGGAGGTAAAAGATGATCAATTTACTCATCACAGTTTTTGGGGGACTTTTACTTATTCTTGGGTTTTATGGAATGTCATTTGGATTTTCAACCCCACCTAACCTTGGACTTTTCTTTGGAGGATTAGTCTCTTCTGTTTTTGGAATTATTTTAATGATATTCTATGCAAGCAGAATAGATCTTTCAAGGGATAAATCAGAAAAACCAAAGGCCATATCAAAAGTAGTACCTAAACATGTGGATTCAAAACCAAAAAAAGGTCAAATCGAGAGTATTGGTACAAATATCAAACCCGCAGCCAAACCTGTTAAACCAAAAATTAAACCTAAACCCAAACCTATTTCTATTGATCAAACAAAACCAGCTGAACCAGCACCAGAAAAACCTGTGAAGAAGATAACCCCTGTTACTTCAAGGCCTGTTCCAAAAAAAGTTAGCAAACAACCTTCGGAAGACTCATCTGAAAATGAGAAGATGGTAAAAACATCGACACCTCCAGAATTCTCAAAGAAAAAACCTAAAAAAATTGTACCAGTTTCTAAAGAACCCATATCTGAAGCTGCTACTTCTAAGGCAGCTGTTTCTAAAGATCTAAAATCTAAAGATGATGGTTCCCAAATAAAACCTGTACTTATTAAGGAATCTGCATCTGGAAAATCTGATAAAGATAATAATATTAGGCCTGTTCCCAAACATTTCGATGCTTCCAAGTTGAAATCCACTAAGAGAAGTGAAAAAGATGATCAGGAATTTGTTAAAAACAGGCTGGACCGTTTGAAAGAGAACTACATTAAAAATGCCAAGGATATTGAGAGTATAATTGATGAAAGGTTGGATTCATTCAAGGGAACCCTTGACACTTTGAAATCGGAATCACAGGAGCCCAGCATAATATGGTCATTTGATGCAGGTGATGTACAGGATGCATTAAAAGATACCATTTCCAAGGCACAAACCAAAATATTAATGATGTATCCGTGGATCAGGAACGTTGATGTTTCTATACTTAAAAAATTCATGGACACAGAGAGCAGGATGATTATACAGGAAGCTAGTTTAGATGATGACACTTCAGTAGAATTAATTAAACTTCTAATCGAAAATGAAGTTGAGATAAGAACAATGCCTCACATTCATACAGTAGCTGTTGTTTCTGACAACACNNGACCAGAAATCCATAGAAGAGATAGAAAGACTCTTTGAAGACGCATGGGGACTTTCTAAAGATATTGATATGGAGATTAAATAATGAATATAACATGGTTCGGACATTCCGCATTTCTTATAACCACAAATGAAAATCTTAGAATTCTTATTGACCCCTTTATAAGCAACAATCCTGTTTCACCTGTAACAGTAGAAGAACTGTACGCAGATGTGATTCTGGTAACTCACGGTCATGCTGATCACTTCGGTGACACAATGGAACTTGCTAACCGTACAGGAGCACTTGTTGTAAGCAATCATGAAATTTCGATTTATCTTTCTAAACAGGGATTTGAAACATTG
Source organism: Methanobacterium sp. (assembly GCA_003162655.1). GTDB lineage: Archaea > Methanobacteriota > Methanobacteria > Methanobacteriales > Methanobacteriaceae > Methanobacterium_B. The sequence continues at coordinate 3,174 of PMMY01000291.1, forward strand.
GGAATGAACATGGGGGGTACGGTGATGGTTCAGGATATTAAGATAACCATGGTGAACTCATTACACTCTTCTGACATGGACTTCATTGAAGAGGTTAATGCTGGCGGAAGTGCAGCAGGCTTCATCTTAGAACTTGAAAACGGCAGGAAAATATACCATGCTGGAGATACTGGAATATTCT
>PMMY01000083.1 GCA_003162655.1 Methanobacterium sp.
TATAATATCAGATGCTGTTACGCCCAGAAATTTTGCATCGGGTGTTGCAAGCTCATGGTTTACATGGGCAAGTTTTGCACTTCCAGATATTATTACCATGGCAATATGGAATCCCCATGGGTCTCCGTCGTTACAGATATAAACTGGAAGTCCCAGTTCTTCATTGACCCTTTTAAGGAATCTACGTGTTGCCCGCGCTGCTTGTCCTTTTAGTCCAACTATGAGTGTATTGAATTTATTGTAGGCCTTTTCTTGGACCATCCTGTGGAACATACCCATAGTCTCTACTGCTATAACTCTCTGGACATCGTGGTCAACTAACTCAACCTCATCTATGGTGGGTGAAATTGTGTAGCCAGATTTACCCATCTTCAAGGCATTTATTTCCACATCGTCGTCTTTAACCGTGATGTCTCCACAAACTGATGCTCCATCTTCTTCGGGCATTAGTCCTAAGTCTTCACGTGATATTCCAAGCGTTACTTCAAGATCCTCTCCTACAATGTTGGATTCCTGCTGGTCTCCGAAGTCTATGTCCCAGCCCTCTGAAACATAATACATCTCCCTCAATGTTGCTGTTTTCCCGGTTTGGACAAGACCCTTGCAAAAATTGGCCATATAAACCATCTGACCGATTTTTTTGATTTGCTTTACATTTCCAAGGGATCTCTGCCCATATCTGTCTCCAAGTACGTAATAGCGTTTTTTATCATCGTAAACAATGTTTGAAGTACCCCTTGAGGGTACTTGTATTGATGGGACATTCCTCAAGTTAACGTCTTCTATGATCTTTTCACCAAGACTTTGGAGCTTGTTTACAGCTAAGTCTCTTCTGTTTAAGGCAATTTCTTTCCTATTCGTCATCCTTTTCGCCTACTATATCGTCATCAGTTAATTCGTTTAAATCTATGTCAATTTCATCCAGTATCTTTGGCCTTCTTGTTACCTTGGCCAGAATTTGATCGTACTCTGGTACGTCTGTTCCTGCAAGCATTGCAGCTTCTTTCATTATTACAGGTACATACGTTTCAAAGATCTTTGAACGCATTTCTTCATCTTTTGCTGCTCTTTTTGCGTTGATGTATTTTTGAAGACTCCTTGCGATCTTCATAGTTGCCTGTCGGACTTCGTGAAGTATCTCTTCTTCTGGTGCAACACTTTGCTTACCAGTTGATAGGTATGGAACGTTGGTTGAAACAATATTAACGAAAACTGTTATTGGAGCATTTTCAAGGTCCCGTATACCGTAGCGTTTCCAGTCTATACTCTTAAGGGCTTCTGTTATTGCACAGCTTCCTTGGTCGAAGCTCAACGGTACTCTGTTTGCGAACCTCATGATCTCTGCTCGTTTCAGTTCACCCACAACTCTTCCGGATTCTCCCCCGTAGGATATACCAGCCTCAATTACGAACGACACTCCTCCGCGGTATGTTTTGGGTTTTCTAGTTGTTGTTGCCACAAATTCGGGGTTCAATATTTCTCTAATCCCCTTTTCAATCTGCACCTTTCCGATCGGGATCAAACCCGATGTTGGTGGTGCCATGAAATCCATTTGGGCAAATAATTCAACGATCCTTTCGGCTTCCTCCCATTTCATATCTTTTGGACGTTTGTTAAGGTCTATTTTGGTTGTTTCCTGTATTTCGTTAACTCTTTTAGTTGACATTCTTGATAATGAACTGGTTAACAGACTCCTGAATCTTCTTTTATCGGTGTGTTTAGCCATGAATATCAGATCATCTGCTGTGACACCCCTAGGATGTGGGAGAACTTCCTTTGGAAGTGGAGGTATTACATCTGTGGCCCTTTCAAATATATACTTGTGTCCTGTTGGGTCACGGAAGGTTATCTTTGCATGTGGATTTGCTATCATGCTTCTTCTTATGTATTCGAATGCTCCCTGTTCACTGAGGGAATATGAAACATCTTTGAACTGCAGCTCTATTGCAACACCGGTTGATGTAACTTCTGCNNCCTTTTTTATAGCCTGATATGACCCTCGTAGGTTTTCCTGTTGTCATCTGGGATAATAGAACACAACCACTGCAACCAAGTCCCTGTTGACCCCTTGATTGGATGTTCCTGAACTTGGAACCTGCAAACATGGTACAGTACACCTTTGTAATAAAATCTTCGGGAATTCCTGGCCCATTATCCATATGTTTAAGTATGTAATGGTCTTTGTCAACTCTTTTAAGGTCTATGGATATTTCTGGCTGTATTCCTGCCTCTTCTGCTGCGTCTAGGCTGTTGGTTATCAGCTCGTGAAAAACCATTGTGAGGGACCTTATTTTTCCAGAGAATCCCAGCATTTGTTTGTTCCTTCTGAAAAATTCAGATGCTGTAAGTTCCTTAAATTCTTCAAAAAGTTCTGATGCTTCTCTCTCCAAACTTAGCCTCCTTTAAAATACAAATTATTGCATCAATTAATTTTTATAAGTTAAATCAATATTACTATTTTTTCAATCAATTTTAAAACAGTTTCCCAATTTTAGATTTACATGAGGTCTGTTTCATCCTTTGCAATTCGGTGGAACTGTTTAATCTTCATGTCACGGGTTTTTCTCTCGAGAAATGCATAGACAGTTTTATGTCTCACACCGTTTAAGATCATTTCAACTGCTTCCTTTGCAATATGTATTTGTTCCATGTCACCGATGATCGAGACTGTTTTACCGTAGATTGAGATATCAACACCTGTCATATCTGTTATTATGTCTTTTGTTCTACCGTCTTTGCCAATTATTCTGGCTTTCTGTCTTAATATTGCCTTTTTTGATTTTCCAACGTAATCTGGAAGGTTTATTATTTCGAGAATTGTTTCGTCGCCCATTAGTTTAACNNTTTTCAATTTCATTCTTTGTAATGCCGTTTTTCCCAATAACAACCCCGACTCTTTCCCGGGGAATTTTTAGGTACTCTGTATCAGGCATGATTTCACCTCAATTTATATAAATATATTCATATCCTTATTAATAAACTTTCCTTGTTTTATAGAAAAGTACATCGTAACTTTTTAATAGTCTTGTGTGTAAATATTTTCTTATGGATATATCAGACGACCCTCGTATTAAAGATTTCTTCAA
>PMMY01000208.1:0-2642 GCA_003162655.1 Methanobacterium sp.
AAAATATTCTGAGAAAGCCAACAAGGAGCTGCATTCCATACAAGATAAAAAGGAATTAGCTGACAAGAAAAAGGATATTCTGAAATATTTCACAAAAGTTGTGAATCAGGAACAGGATCTCTCCGGTTTGCTTTCATCCTTTTTTGAAAGCAGAGGCTTTGAAAAGAAGTTCACCTCAAATATCGTTATAAACAATCTGGAAATGATTAGCAGTGACACAATAGTTGTCTATCGAAGTGAAGATTTTGCAAACCGAATAGCACCAGAGCAGAACAAGAAACCTGTCACCGCTGAATTTTACAGGTCGAAAATTCTTGTTAACTGGTTCAGCTGGGAAGATAACAATTACAGGATTGTATTTGATTATTATATTGACTTTTCCGACAAACAACAAGTTATTCTGAAAGAGACGTCGGCAACACTCGGCATGAGTACTCTGAGTATCCTTCTTGTTGGCATTATGTTTATGATCACATTCAGAAATCTCACGGAAGAACAGAGACTTTCAAATCTTAAGACAGATTTCATAAATTATATGACCCATGAGCTTAAAACCCCGATTTCAACTATATCTCTAGCCTCCCAGATGATGGCGGATAAATCAATACCCGAGAAGGACAAAAACATCGACAATCTGGCCAAAGTAATTTTGGATGAAAGCATGCGACTAAAATTCCAGGTCGAAAAAGTTCTCCAGATGGCTATTTTTGATAGAATAAAGCTGAAGCTCAGTTTGGTTGAGCTTGATGTTCATGGTATTATTGAGAAAGCAGTTGAAAATTTCACACTCCAGATCATTGCGCATAATGGGGTAATCAATACCGACCTGCAGGCAACAAATTCTATGGTATTTATAGATGAGATTCATTTTTTAAACTCTATTTCGAATCTCATAGACAATGCAATCAAATACTCAAAGGAGGTCCCGGATATAACTATTACCACACGAAACAACAAAAAAGGAATCCTTATAACTATTGAAGATAAAGGTATTGGTATAACTAAGGAAAACCTGAAAAGAATATTTGACAAGTTTTACCGTGTACATTCAGGTAATGTACATAATGTTAAAGGATTTGGTCTAGGATTAAGTTATGTCAAAAAGATTATTGAAGAACATAACGGAACAATCAAGGCTGACAGCCAGTTAAACAAAGGAACAAAATTCATGTTATTTCTTCCACAAAACAGACTAAAATGAATGATGTAAGAATCCTCCTTGCAGAGGATGATACCAACCTCGGTGTTCTGCTAAGGAACTATCTTTCTGCTAAAAACTATGAGACTGATCTGTTTATTAATGGAAGGCAGGCTCTTAATGCATTCCCTACCAAAGCGTTTGGTCTCTGTATACTGGATATTATGATGCCTGAAATGGATGGGATTACTTTAGCTAAGGAGATTCGTCGTACAAACCCGGGGATCCCGATTATTTTTCTGACTGCAAAAAACCAGGAAGAAGATATTATTGACGGCTTTAAATCAGGTGCCGATGATTATATCACAAAGCCATTTTCAATGGAAGAACTTCTTTATCGTATTGAAGCAATGCTAAGAAGGTTAACCAGCCCTGTTTTAAGCAAAAATAAAGAGTCATATACCATAGGGGGATACTCGTTTGATCCACTGAAACAAATGCTTCAGTTCAAAGACGAGAGTATAAAGCTTACTACCAAAGAATCTGAGTTGCTTGAATTGCTCTGCCTTCATGGGAATGAGATTCTGGAGCGGAATTTTGCATTAAAAACCATCTGGACCGATGATAATTATTTTAATGCAAGGAGCATGGATGTTTATATTACCCGTTTAAGAAAATATCTTAAGAATGATCCTTCGGTAAAAATCTTAAATGTTCACGGAAGAGGGTATAAACTGATAAGTTAGGAGTCCGGAGTCCGGACTTCGGACTTCTGATTTTAATCCAGTTTCAAAACTGCAAGGAACGCCTGCTGAGGAACCTCCACATTCCCTACCTGCCTCATACGTTTCTTACCTTTTTTCTGTTTCTCAAGAAGTTTCCTTTTTCTTGTGATATCACCTCCATAACATTTGGCAGTGACATCTTTTCTGACAGCTTTTACCGTTTCACGGGAAATAATTTTCGCTCCGATAGCCGCCTGTATCGCAATATCAAACTGTTGACGGGGGATCAGTTCTTTTAGTTTAACACACATCTTGCGACCAAATTCATATGCATGCCCCCTATAAATCAGAGTGGAAAGTGCATCCACCATTTCACCATTTAAAAGGATATCAAGCCTCACAAGATCAGCCTTTTGATAGCTTGTATAATAATAATCAAATGAAGCATAACCTTTAGAGATACTCTTAAGTTTATCATAGAAATCGAAGACAATTTCAGCAAGAGGCATCTCAAAAGTCAATGATACACGGTCGCGGGTAAGGTAAACCTGATTTTTAAGAACTCCCCTTTTATCAATACAAAGATTCATAATAGAACCTACATACTCCGATAATGTAATTACCTGCGCTATAATATATGGTTCTTCAATACGATCAAGATGATTTATCGGCGGTAATCCTGACGGATTATGAACATCAATTTCTTCTCCTTTTGTCGTATAAGCCTTAAAGGAAACGTTCGGAACAGTTGTAATGACATCCATATCAAACTCCCTGTC
>PMMY01000208.1:2662-2853 GCA_003162655.1 Methanobacterium sp.
TTTACATCTTCAAATCCTGAAATAGCTTTGTCACAGGGATTCTTGACATGGGTAATTGTATCCCCGACTTTTACTTCAGCTGAAACTTTTACTCCGGTGATAATATACCCGACATCGCCCACTCCCATGAAATCCCGTGGGTCTTGTTTAAGTTTTAATACCCCTATTTCTTCAGCATTATATTCATGATC
>PMMY01000266.1 GCA_003162655.1 Methanobacterium sp.
TAAACTGTAAAATCGGCTTGATTTATAGGTTTCTAAATAATTTAGGTGATAATCATATATAACCCACAACTTATCCCTTAAATCAGTGATAATAGATCATCTATAACCTTCAAAACATTTATATACCAGTAAAAGGAAACTTCTTTCCGGTATAAAAGATCATGATATTTTATGGAGGTATTGATCTATGCAAGATAAAATTGGAAAGGTTATTCAGGATATCGAAAGATGCGGCACAAAATTTGTGAGACTACAGTTTGTGGACATAAATGGAACTCCAAAGAACATGGCGGTCCCTCTGGTTAAACCAGGAGACATTGAAGATATACTCAAGGATGGATTATTATTCGATGGTTCATCCATTGAAGGATTTGTTGATATCAACGCTAGCGACCTAATAATCAAACCAGACGCGGATACATTCTCAACTCTGCCATGGAGGCCAGAAGAGAAGGGTGTTTGCAGGTTCATATGTGACATATACTGGCCTGATGGAACCCCATTTGAAGGAGATCCAAGATATGTACTTAAAAAAGCACTAGAAAAGGTTGAAAAACAGGGTTACGAATACAATGTAGGTCCGGAACCAGAATTTTTCATAATCGGCGAAGATGGAGAAGGAAACATTATCCCTCACGATGACGGAGAATACTTCGATGTTGAACCAGTTGACCAGGGTACAGACGTTAGAAGAGAGCTTGTACTAGGTCTTGAAGAACTTCATTTTGATGTTGAAGTTAGCCACCACGAAGTTGGTCCTGGTCAGCATGAGATAGATTTCAAATTCGACCACGCAATGAAAACAGCAGACGCTGTAATTACATTTAAACAGGCAATAAAAGCTATAGTAGACAATCTCGGCTACATGGTAACTTTCATGCCTAAACCATTCTTTGGAGTGAATGGAAGCGGTATGCATGTACATCAGAGCCTGTTTAAAAATGGGAAAAACATCTTCTACGACCCTGATGGCCAAGATGAAATCTCCCAAGAAGCAAGATACTTTATTGGAGGTCTACTTAACCACTCAAAAGCTCTTTCAGCAGTTGTTGCACCAACAGTCAATTCTTACAAAAGGCTGGTTCCCGGCTACGAGGCACCTTGTTATATATCATACGGCCTCAAAAACAGATCAACACTTGTCAGGATTCCTGCATCCCGTGGTAACGGTACAAGGGTAGAATTTAGNNATGTTAGAAGCTGGAATGGATGGTATCAATAATAAGATGGATCCTGGAGCAGCAACAGAGATAGATGTATTTAAACTCGATGCTGACGGTCTGGCAAGTAAAGGAATAGATACATTACCTTCTAGCCTCTGGGAAGCATATCATGCTCTTGAAAAGGACGAAGTTGTAAAAGCATCCCTTGGAGACCATGTTTACAATCAGTTCATGGACATCAAGAAAAAAGAATGGGATGATTACAGGATCCAAGTATTCCCATACGAACTTAATAGATACTTGATGATCTAAACTATTTCCCTTCTTTTTTTTATTTTAAACACAGTAAATAAAATTTGATTCTAAAAATTATTAAAATAGGTTTTTTTAAAGAATTANNACAGATCGTAAAATGATGGAAATTCTGCGAATCCTAGCAGATAGAGAGGAAGTTCTTGGTGCTAAGACAATTGCAGAAGAGCTAAAGAAAAAAGGTTATGACCTCGGAGAGAGGGCTGTTAGATACCATATGCGTATTCTTGATGAAAAAGGATTTACAGAACGTATAGGGTATGCCGGAAGACAGATTACGAATAAAGGACATAAAGAACTTGAAAAAGGTCTCATTTACGATCAAGTTGATTTTATTTTCTCTAAGTTTGAAGATATGATTTACCAAACCACATTGAATCCTTCAGACGGAACCGGAAAGGTCATTGTAAACACATCATCCTTTGAATACGATAAAAATATTATGGAAATACTCAAATCCGTCTTTAAAAAAGGAATAGCCGTAAGCCCATACGTAAAGTTTTTAGACCCCATTCCCGAGGAAGGCGGTGAAATTAGGCTAGACACTGTATGTGGAACCACCATAGACGGAATGCTTCTTGGCAAGGGAATACCAGTCATCCCCAAATACGGAGGCATAGTAAAGGTTGAAGATTATGTACCTATAAGGTTCACAGAACTAATATCATACAAGAAAACTTCCATGACTCCTCTTGAAGCATTTACAGATAAGAATATGACCTCAGTACTGCAAGTTATAGAGAATGGAAACGGATCAATACCAACCAACTTCAGGCTCATACCTAAAAGCGCTAGAGAAAATGCTGTTAAGTTATTCAAAAACCTTCAGAAGATAGGAATAACTGGATTACTCAAGATAGGTAACGAGGGTGAATCTGTACTAGGAATACCTGTCGATGATAATATGGTTGGTATAGCAGTTATTGGCGGTATATCTCCCTTATGCGCCGCTAAAGAAGCTGGTTTCGACGTTAACATTAAACTAGCAGAAAACACCATAGAATTTGGAGAAATGCAAAGTCTGGCCAAACCTAAACCAGTGCTTAAAACTACAGGGCCAGAAATACCAGGAAAGGTTAAGTTTTTACTCTCAAAAGCTTGGAACCTGATATACCAAGTTGATTTCGATCTTGAAACTCACACCGGAAATGTCATTACCAATGTTTCTTATGTTAAAACTGAAGAACTTGATGATGCTATTGACATTTTCGAAGAAGTCATGAAAACGGGACCTCAATACTGTACCAGTAAATATTTCAGGATTGTCAGTGGAAAAGAACCAGATAAAACAGGAATAGCTACAGTGTGCAGTCTTACAATTGATGGTATCCTCGTTAAAAACGGTGTATCCACAACACCTCAATATGGAGGAATTCTTGAAACAGACAGTAAACAGCCCAGATTCATAGAACTAACTGCTTACAGTGGATCTTCATTAGATCCCCATGAGATATATATCGCAAAGGGATTGACTTCCGTTTCGGATGCCATAAAGGATGGGGGTAGAGTACTAGCAAGTTTAAGGGAGATCCCTTACATTGCCCGGCCCGATGCTGTTGATGTGCTAGAAGAAGTTCAAGATGCTGGTTTTTCAATTTTGAAAGTGGGTAAACCAAGTGAATTAGTATATAATGCAAAGGTTGAAAGATATCATGTGGGCATAGTTGCCCCAGGTGGTTTAAATCCTATTGCAGCATTAAAGGAACATGGTATGGATGTGGAACCTAAGGCCGTTGAAACTTTAATGAAAGTTTCAGATATGGAAGAGTTTAACTAGTTCAGTAATATCTCAAACTGTTTTAATAAGATTAGAATGTTAAAATTTTTATCTAATCTTTCTAGTTATCTTCTTTGGATCCATCATCTATAAAACGTCTATCCGACTTTTTATCGACTGCTTCATGGTATTTGTCTTCAAACCATCCTATTTTTATTTTATCATCTTCAAGTGTATCAAAATGTGGAATATACGGCTTTATATCGAGCAGTGGTGTACCATCGACAATATCAACATTTGATATGAATATTGTTGAACCTTCTATTTTATTTAGGCGTACCACAGACATACCTATAGGATTTGGTCGTTTTGGAGCCCTTGTTGCAAATACTCCACGTTTTTGAGTATCAAGAAATGGTTTAACTTCAAGTTTATGGTCCCTTGATAAATGTAGATGATAAATTAGTATTATATGGGAAAACCCTTCAAGATCCTTCAAACCACTTTTATATTCCTCATTAAGGTTTATTTCACCTTTAATCCCTCTGGCTCCAATAGGTTGTATTGGCATCCCCTCAAGATCTTTAAATGGACTGTGTATTATGCCGATTGATTTAAATTCGATTGTTGTCATGATTATCGCCTAAATTTTTAGATTATTAAATCAAATACCTATTTTGAGTTGTAAGATAATTTTTTAAACCATTAGATATATAATAATATGTAGTAAAAACGAGGTGATATTTATGCAGATTAGTGCTAGGAATGTTTTTGAAGGTAAAATTGAAAATGTTGAAGTTGATGCGATTATGGCTAATGTTAAAANNTACAGTTTCAGCTATTATAAAATCTACAGAAATCATGGTAGGAAAAGAATAAATCTTTTTTCTCTTTTCAAATTTTTTTTTATATAAATTAACATCTTATTTTAATTAATATCGAATAAGTTAATTTAGAAATAATTTTTTAAGTTTCTATACTCTAATTGATGCCTGAGAGTTTCGATATGATTTATAACACTTATCGAAAAAAAATTAGAATTTTTTATTGAATAATAATCTGAGGAAAAAGGTGGATCTAAAAAAACTAGAAATACAAATAAACAAATAATTATAAAAAATTATAAAAAATTATCAAATAGTATTTACATCTATAATATTTCNNTTGATTTTTAAAATTTATAATTTCAAAATTCTAAAAAATTAATTTAAGAATTTTAGGTTTGAATATTTTTTTATTAAAATGAAATCGATATGTTTATATATACTTATCGTTGAATGGGATATTATAATAGTTAAAGTTTTAGAGGTGAGATTAGTGCCAGTAACTATAGATATAGATAAATGTGGTAAAATAGACAACTGCCCAGGAGAAGGGCTTTGCATTAAATTATGCGAACAAGGAGCTCTTATTGAAAAANNGTAAAATTACAAGGTAGAGGAGATAAAATGACTTCAATAACGAGGGAAGGAGAAGAAAATCGCTCTCTAACCCATAATAATGATAAATGTGTTGGTTGTGGAATATGTGCCAGCATATGTCCTACTGAATCAATCAAAAACGGTCCAGTCCTACCGATAGCTCGTGGACTGGTTGACATGGATTATATAAATATTAATAAAAACAGTTGTTGTCTTTGTGGACTTTGTGCATCAGCATGCCCATTTGATGCCATTGAATTCAAGATAAACGACAAAAACATTAAAGAAATGGAAGAGTATCCAAAATGGAATAAAGATGCAGAAATTGATGAAGATACTTGTATATATTGCAAATCTTGTGAAACAGCCTGTCCACAGGATGCTATAAAAGTTGCAAGAACATTACCCAAAAGGGAAAATTTAGTCGTTGGAGAGATAGATGTAGATCAAGAAAAATGCATCAACTGCAAGATCTGTGAGGAACTATGTCCAGGAGATGCTATAAAGGTCAAACAAACCGGTCGTGAAACCTTCGAAACTGTAGTCGACGAGGATAAATGTGTTTATTGCTTGGTGTGTAAACGTGCCTGCCCAACAGATGCAATTAAAGCCGTGTGTAGTTCATGTGCTTACCAAGATTATAAATTGAACCCTGAAGATTTTAAAACTCACGGAAATACTGTTTTAAACCCAGATTCTTGTGTGAACTGTGGCTGGTGTCAGGAAATCTGTCCAGTAGAAGCAGCAACAGTAACCAAACCATTTGAAGGCGAAGTTTCCTATGAAGAAGATATGGTTTGTAAGGGGGATTCCTGCCATGCTTGTCAAGATGTGTG
>PMMY01000205.1 GCA_003162655.1 Methanobacterium sp.
ATTTTAATACCCTCAAGCTGATTTTTTGATAGTATATTAAATGCTTCCTCTCCTCTGTAAAGTTCTCCGTTATAGAAAACGTTTGAATATATTTTACTCCCAATTTTAGGGTCTATAGCATTTACAGTAACTGTAACTGTGTTTATATGAAGATCTGCAATTTCATCAGCCTTCTCTGGAAGTAGAAGTCCGTTGGTACTCATACATTTGATAAGTTCTGGAAATTCCTCGTCCATTCTTTTAAAGAATTCAAAAGTTTCGTTGTTAAAAAGAGCATCTCCCGGCCCTGCAACACCAACTACTGCTATAGGCATCTCAGAAGTAACTTTTCGAACGTGTTCCACCGCTTGATCAACAGTCATAACACGTGATGCCACACCTGGGCGCTGTTCACATTTATTTATTTCTCTTGTGCAAAAATCACAGTGTATATTACATTTTGGTGCAATAGGTACGTGTATCCTCCCGACTTTATCGTGCATCTTCTCGTTGAAGCATGGATGCACCTTTGTTATATGTGCAAATCTTGATTCATTCATTTTTAACCTCCGCTATTATCTCCTCTGTTTTTTCAATCCATTCATCCTTCATCATTTCATCGGTACATGTTAAAGCAATAATATTATCTTCTGATCTATGGTCTATAACCCTGAAACCCTCAGGAATAATCCTAAAAATTGCATCGTAGACTTTCTTTTTAAGGTCTTCTTGGGGATCACGTATTATCAAACCCTCCAAATCCTTTGTAGGATCGTCTATTATAACCTCAAAACGATTAGGTTGATGTATTTTGTTCCTTCCTTCCATTTCCCATAGTTTTTCTAATAGTTCAGGCAGGTATGTTTCATCTTTGATCTTAATAAACATTTCATTACCTGCCTTGTTAAATTCATATTCTGTAAAGTCTTCAATAACCACTGGTTTTGATGCCTTTTCCAATCTTACAACTATTATAAAAATAGGTTCTCTAGGGTCGACATATACTCTTAAATCGCCAATTGAACGGGTTACCTGGACTTCTTGGAGGATGTGTCTAATTATCATATCGTAGACTTCTGCCCCATTTTCATCGTAACATTCAACCTTCATTTCTTGACTCCTAAACCAGATACTAAAAGTGCTGAGCCTACAGCTCCAATGTATTGAGAATACTCTGGAACTATAACTTCGATTCCACCTAATATAGTGCTTACAGCTTCAACAAGTCCACCTATAAGGGATGTTCCTCCAACTTGTATGAGTGGTTCTCTTAGATCTATCTCCTGAAGTTGCTGTTCGTAAACCTGCTCTGCAACCGAATAACATGCAGCTGCAGCTACGTCTTCTTTGGATCCCCCAGCAGCTAATGAGGTGACCAGATCCTGTATACCAAATACTATACAGTAACTGTTTAAAGCCGCGTTTTTGTAGTTTCCCTTAAGTGCTAGAGGTCCCAGTTCACTTATATCAACACCTAGCCTTCTAGATGTCATTTCCAGGAATCTTCCTGATGCACCGGCACAGATTCCACCCATGGTGAAGTTGTCGGGTATACCATCGTTAACAGTTATGACCTTGTTGTCCATTCCTCCAATATCCAGCACTGTTGCTTCACCCTTCTGCCTGCCAGCAAGATAGACCGCTCCCTTAGAATTGACACTCAACTCTTCTTGTATAAGGCCTGCATTTAAGTGATGTCCAATTCTCAACCTACCATAACCCGTTACACCAACACCATCAACATCTTCAAGTTTGTAACCAGTGCCTTTGAAAGCTTCTTCCATTCCAATATTAGCTGTTTCAATTACATCTGCTGTTGGAAGCCAACCAGTACCTATTACCTTGTTGTTTTCCATTAAAACTGCTTTAGTTGTTGAGGAACCTGAATCTATACCCATTGTTAAGCCTTCCTGTTTTTCACGTGCAAGGAGACTTTTCCTGGCAACTATGGTTGAAAGGGCCTCCATTCTTATGAATAGCTCATCTGCCTTGGTTCTCTCGGTGAATGAGTATGTAACTACAGGAAGGTTAGTGTTCTGTTGTATGAATCTTCTGATTTCGTTTCTTACAAGTGCACCTTCTGCACATCTGAAGCATGTTGCAATGAAAACCGCATCTGCATCTGTTTTTCCTTCTACTATAGATGTGGCCCTGGCTATCATCAGTCTTATTCCAGTACTTTGAGCATTGAATCCAAACTTTGTATAAGCTTCATCTATGTAGTCAAGATCTGCTTCTGGTATGATGATCTGGGCTCCAAATGTTTCTGCGGCCTTTTCAATCTCCTTTTGAACACCACTGTAATCTGTTCCGCATGATATTTGAGCAATTTTAACCATTTTATTCCCCTTCCTCTTCTAACCCGTCTAAGAATGTGTTGATCTTATTAACAACTTCCATTGTTTCTTCCCGTGTAGTTGGATAGTGTAACTCCAGTAGGGGTATGCCACGTTTTCTAAGGCAAAACATTGAAAGTTCATTGGTTCTTGCACATCCAATACATCCAAATCCAAATGGAGCATCTTCCATTATTATAGCTGCCTCTGCAGCGTCAATTAATGGACCAAATATTGCCATTCTACCCCTTACACCCGAAGGTACTTCTATTGCAGCGTATTTAAGACCTTTGATAGGTTCTTCTTCTGTGATGTTTAATGGAGGAGAATCTATTTCTACATCTGTAACTCTTTTTCTGATCTCTTTTTGAAGCACTAATGCTTCATGGCCCCTTCTTTCAACAAGATCTGCCAGTATAAGAGAGTTAGGAGGAAATATTGCGTTTTTCAATCGAAATCCCCCTTGGTGTTGTTGGGTTTGTTCTGTCCAGGTCTTTTGGTCATCTGCATTATATCACTGTAAATTCCTTGTGTAGTATCTATAACACCTATTGCAGCTATTACTTCTTCATTTTCTATAATAGGGACTACAATAACCGGAGTTCCCTTGTAAGGACCAATATCTGGAGTCTCATTATATATCTTTCCATCCTTCAGTACCTTTTCAAGAATAGGGCCTGTATAATTGGTTTCTAAATCCTCTCCCCCTTCTATTCTTACTCCATTTGAATTTGTGGCCCTCATAGTTATTGGAAGCTTGTTCACCAGTTCATGTATTGCAATTGCCAGTGGTATTATTTCTTCTCCTGTTGATGACTTTGTAAGATTCATTTTTCACACTCCTCTGCAATTTGTTTAAATGTATCAACCGATACTTTCTTGGGTTTTTTAAGATTGACCTTCTTGGGATTTTCAAGGGCTTCACTTACAAATCCTAATATTTCAAACTCCTTCTCAAGCTGGTGGAATCCCTCTCTTGCCCCTCCCCTCTTTGCTCTGCACCTTCTAGGATCTCCTGGAGGGAATCCTCGGTCTTTTGTGAATATATTACAGTAGTCAAGATTCCTTACATCTTCTACTGCCTTGTTTACTACAGATTCTTCCCCATTAATAACAGCACCATAGCAGGTCGATTTTATTGTGAGGGGAAGTTCCATCATCTGAAGCTTTCTTACAAGTTCTGGCTGACTTATATTTGCAGCTGGACCTAAAATTATCATACGAGTGACTTTAGAACTTTCTTCTTGCAACATAAACTATGTCTCCTTCCTTGAATTTTTCAAGATTCTCAATTCCCTTAACTATGTTACCTACTATATTGGTACCTTGGAATGGTTCACCGGTGGGTCCAAATTCATCATTATTCTCAAATCTAACACCAATAACACCTATCTGTCTTCTGGACATGTTGGTTACTCCTATTTCACCTGCTTTTACACAGCCCTTTGGAGTGTTCTCAGGAACCAGGGTCTTGGATTCTAACGGATTTCCCTTGAACATCATTACCTTCATCCCAGGGAATGCAAACATTACATTTAAAGAACCAACAGGTGAATCAAGAAGTCCCGTAATCTTCTGGAAGTACCATGTTGAATGGGGGGCTTTATCAGTTATATCTACGTAAACGATCTTATCATCTGGAACTCCAAGTGTTTTAACCTGTTTTTGGTCGATTATTCCCATGGTATATTGGGGTTCCTGTGTAACAACTACTGCTTCATCGTCTTTGGATCCTTCCCTGATCTGTTCAATTCCAAGAGATTTTAAAAGTTCTCCGGCTTCTTTTTGTGTCATTGAAAGCGTCATTATTCTCTCTGGAACAGTTTTAACAGTTATTTTATCGTCCTTACCAGCAATGTCCATCAGCTGTATTCCCTTGGTTATGTGGCCGATAACACTGTGGGACGGTGTAGAAACCCTGTCCTCCCTGTAAACATAAACACGACCCATACCCCTTCCCTTACTCCTTAAAGTTACAGTTCCTCTTCTTCTTTGATCTACGTACTCTGGTTCTTTTTCAAGTCCCTGTAATCCGTAAAACCCTACAAACGAATCAGATTCATAGTCTACATGGAGTTCACCAGTTTCTGAGAGTGCATAAAAATGTTCCACCGAACTGGGGGATTTGTTAGAGGGTTCAACAAGTACGTAGGTGAAAATTTCATTTCCATCTGAGATTACAGTATCGAGTTTGGTTATTGCCGCACTCTTTATTATGCTCTTTCTCTCAACAACGGGTTTAACACTCTTTACAACATCTTCATCTGTAAGTTCCATTATGGTCTTTTTTCCACCAACAACCCGTGCAAATAGACCATTATTTCCTTCCGGTACACCATAAACTGCTTTGTGTTTTTCTTTGCTAAATATTATATGGGTTGCTTCGGATGTGAATCCTGAAAGGCTCAAAATTACGTCCCAAGTCCGATATTCGTGTTCTTCTCTAGTTGGTGTGAGATTGGTTTTTATTGGTCCGAGGGCAACTTCGTTCGATGTTGTCCACCTTATTCTGAGATTTTCAAATTCCCTGAACTGTTTTTTCCATGTTTTAAGTAGTACAGGGGGACAGTCTTGTAAAAGTTCTATAATAATGCTTCCTCTGGTTGTTTTAAAGCTGTATTTGTTGACATGTCTTTCAATTTCTTCCTTTCCCTTGATAACTCCCAATACACAACCCTCATGGTAGGGTGCATTTGTAGCTGTAATTGCATCTTTTATAGTAGAACCATCTGGGATTTTAATTTCGTCCCCATTTACTGTTACAAGCATAAATCTCCTTCCTTTTTTATAAGATTTTAATATNNCAATAAATAATGATATATCTTCTTTAATGCCCATGATTATATCATGGTTAAAATCGAAAACTATTTTTTCTTGATTACCATGTGTTAAATACAGTTTTTTATCTTCAATTATTCTGCCTGCTACATTTGATGTTATATTAACATTTTCAAGCATTTCAATTGCTTCTTCAACATTTTTTTCTTCTGCTGTTAATACAAATCCAGATCCAGGGTAGACTTTTAACCAGTCCTCCCAGTTTACATTGGAGTTTCTAGGGATCCTTTCCAGTTCTACTGTAGCACCCACTTCAGAAGCTTCTAACAGCATTCCGAGGGTTCCTAATATTCCCGGATTGCTTATATCCTTTCCTGCGGTTAAAAGGTGCCTTCTTGCTATGCTGTTCATTACCAAAATTTGTGACTGAACCATTTCTGGTGTTTTATGTGTTGTTGTGTCCCAGTTTAGTGGGAAATTAGGATGCTGTTGACCATCAAGATCAATTCCAATTATGATGCTGTCTCCAACATTTGCTCCGCCACTTGTAATCAAATCATCCTTACGAACTATTCCCGTTATTGAAACATCGAGAGCTGTGTATGGTGTGTCTGGGTGGATGTGACCTCCCACCATTGGTACTCCAAATTTTTCTACTCCCTCTTTAATTCCCATCATTATCTCATTACATATTTTTATATTATTTACTGAAATCACATTAGTCATTCCCATTGGAACACCACCCATTGCAGCGATGTCGTTAACATTTACCAGTACAGAACAGTACCCTGCCCAACGGGGGTCTCCTTCCATTAGTCTGCCCCACATTCCGTCTGCAGCCATAAGTAAAAGATTGTTATTTCCAATATTTATTGCAGATGCATCGTCTCCAAACCCTATAGCAGTTCTTCCGGAAATATTGTATGTATCATCCAGTATCTGAGTTGCTCTCTTAATAAAATTTTTACGGGTAATCCCATCATAACTTCTTATAGAATCAACAAGAGTATCTAAATTCAATTCTCCACCCCTCTGAAGTTAATTAATCCTAGTTGTGTTTTAGATTATATCTGCTGGTGGTACTGCTTATAATTTGTATTATTTTACTTTTAAAATTTTCTATATTCTCTATTTCCATGGTTTGACATCCATTAAATAGTTCTAAAAATATTTTTTTGCCTATAATGTCATCATAACCACTTTCAAGTTCCACAATCATGGACCCAACAGTTCTGAATCCTTCTTCAACAACACGATCTAGATCACCATCAGTAATTCCTATTATTGGAACCTTGAATCTGTAGAGTATGTCTGCTGCAACCAGTGTTGTATCATCTCCAACAGTAACAACAAGATCGGAATCTTTTAATTTATATATATCCTCTGCTGCATGACTCAAATAAGATATGTTAAGTTTAGAATTGTCTTTATTATACATTTGGTCAATGTTTCTTTCAATTATCCTTGGTTTGATCTTTGACCTTCTTAACAGTCCTGTTTTAACAACTGCACTATCTAATTCTATCCTTCCAAGCTTTTCAACACCGTGTTCCTTAATCTTCCCACCCAAGATATGTGTCAATATTCCATTTTTAGCTACCAAAGTAACATCAGAAGAGGTTGATCTTCCAACAACAATACCATTTAGGAATATATTCTCATCAGTAGATACACCTGCTATTTTTCTATAAACAATGTTTTCATCTTCTGTTGAATTGTATAGACCATTAGGTTCCATCGAATCAACTACATCGGAAGGAGTTATAACCTTCAAGTCCAAATCACTGGCCATATTTTCAGCAATATCAGTTAGATGAGGTTTCCATGGTATGACAGTTCCATCCGGTTCTCCTGGCCTTTCAATCTGTATTAAATCAGGATCACTATGGCATCTGCTAAAAACTTTGTATCCAAAAGCATGTCCTGTGACAATGGACTTTCCATAGTTAATTAAAAAAACCACATCAGAATCTTGGGAAATTTTGTCAATTGATTGGCTGGGAAGTAGTTTCATGTTAATGTCAATTATTTTTTCTAGTTTAGCGTCAATAACAGCGGTTCTGCCCATTGTACCGCCTAGTCTAGCCTTTACTATACCATAATTTTCAAGAAGACGTAATATCTTCTCTGCAAAACCAGTATCAACGATTTGGGGCCCATGAACAACTACACCTATTTTCATCATCAGATCAGTTTAGAGTTGCAGTGTTTTTATAATTATCTATAAAAAAAATCTGCATTATAAAAAAAAATTAATAATACATTCGAAAAGGAAAAATTATAAAAACAGTAATTAACACTTCTCCTAGATTATAGGCCTTTTTTTATCCTTTTCTTTATAATACGCGTACCGCATATTTCACATTCATCAAAAACATATTCAGGAGGGTATTTTTTTTTACACCCCTTACAGATCTTGACCCATCCATATATCTCATTAATACCCTCCGTAAGAACACTTCGATAGGGCATACCAACAATCTTTAGTACGTTTTGCATTGAATAATCATCAGTAACTACCAAAGGATTCTTATGCTCTCTTTTAAGTTTAAATGCAAGTGCAACAAGGTTTTTATCCACATCTGATAACCTTAACACATCCCCAGATTTAATAATGATATCTGAAACATTTTTAATATCAACAGATTCGGGTTCTATGATAGTGATAGAACCGTCCTCAATTGCGGATTCAAGGTATAGTTTAGATTTAAAATCTTTAATTTCTGAAATTACTGATGCAGTAATAAAATTCTGTGATTCTTTCGAGGAGAATCCTCCTATAATTGCAGATGCATCGAGAACATAAACATTATCACTCATACAATTATTAATCTAATTTATGTATATAAATTGATTTGTTGAAGATAAAAAAATGTAAAAATTTAACATGAATTATTAGATCAAAAAAACACTCTATTTAATCCTTATTTAAAATATCCGAGCGTGAATATCGCTTTTAATAATTTTTAGGGCCGATGTGAAAAAGTTTTTATGTTATAAAAAACATAAACAACCGATGAGGGAGGGTATAATTAGACTCCTCTTAATTTTTTTCGCAAAAAATTAACCGCCTCCGATTTGGACCTAATGCTCTCCCTCATCTCATAAGGATTAAAAATTTATTTATTACTGGTTTTTTCAATAATTACAGTTTTAATAATTTATTTAATCTATAAATATCTGCATATACACATTTAAATTTACAAACAATTTTCATCCAAGATTAATTAGATAAATAAAGATATAATTTATAAACCCCTCATTGTGATAATAAAAAGTATGATAAAATTTAATTAATTGAAAAAACCAGGTTTGATCCTATGAAAAGTGAGAGTATGGAAGAACACAAACAAAGTTCGCCCAAATCGATAAGATTTGGTGTTATCACATTAAGCGATAGCAAATATAGGGATTTTTTAGAATCTAAAACTACTGACCTGTCAGGTAACCTCATAGTAGATTCATTGAAGAAAGAAAATGAACTAATATTTTATACTGTGATTCCTGATAGCTCGGAGCTTCTGTTATCTACTATAGAAGATATTAAAGAACGTGACGTAGATGTAATAGTCACCACCGGAGGTACTGGAATTGGAATTAGAGATGTTACTATTGAAACTTTAAAGCCCCTATTCGAAAAGGAACTGAATGGATTCGGGGAATTATTCAGATACGAATCATATAAAGAAATTGGAACTGGAGCAATATTGAGCAGAGCAACTGCAGGACTTTACAAAGGTACTTTAATTATTTCAATGCCGGGTTCTCCAAATGCAGTAAAAACGGGTTTAAAAATCATATCTCCAGAATTGGGTCACCTAGTAAAACATATGCACGAATGAGAATAAAATACCTGATATGAACATTTGTTTTTTTAAAATAAAGAAGAGACAAAAATTTTTAATATTTACAAGAAATCTCTTACTGAAACTATAGGCTCCAGAACGACTCCTTCTATTTTAAGATTGTCTATGGCACCTTCATTCCTATCAACAACAACATATGCTTTCTCAACTATTNNTAAGTGAATTGCCTGTTGTTGTAACGTCTTCAAGAACAATAACCCTGTCACCCTTTTGAAGGTTACCTTCGATTAACTCTGAAGTTCCATAACCTTTTTTTGACTTTCTAATCATCAGCATTGGAATAGTAGATACAACAGAAACTGCTGTAACTATGGGTATAGCACCAAGGGCAGGGCCAGCAACTCTATCTATTTTAAGTACATCAATCTTTTTTGATATAATTTCTGCAACTTTAGAGAGGATCTCCGGGTCTGTGATCGCTCTTTTCATATCAATGTAGTAATCACTTTCTTTACCTGAAGATAGGGTGAATTTACCGTATTTANNCTCGACTGTTGGATACTTATTTGAGTGGTTTAATGATATCTCCAGTTTTAAATCTTTCACATGATTTACAAACACTTTTTTGAATATTATAACAATTTAGGCATACAATGCTCCCACATAGAGAACATGTATACATCTTGCCGGGTCTGCCACAGATACTACAGATACCTCTAATTTCCAAATTATTCACCCTCTAAAAAAAAAATTAATTTTTAATGTTACATCCTTAAATGATATCGTGCATAACATTAATTTATATTGTAAAATAAAATTTATTTAAATTTATTCTTCCTCTTCTACTGTATTTTCTTTGATGACATTTTTAAGAAGTATTTTATCTCCAATCTTCTTAACCATATCATAAGGAACAATTGTTTCTCCCTTAGAAATTCCGAGACCCTCTGAAATCCCACCTTTTCCAAGAATGAAAGATTCTAATGATTGTGTTTCAAAATTCACTTCCACATCCTTAACTTTACCAATTACTACTGCAGAACTATCAAGAACTTCCTTTCCAATAATTTCTTCTATTATCCTCATGGTTTCACCTATACATATCAGATTTATCTTACAAAATGGGTAATGTTATTTAAGTTTAATATCATACTTAAAGTTTTAATTTCTAAAAAAGAAGGGAATCTGCACGTTTACAATTACAAATAATATAGTATTTTCCCAAGAAAATTTAGAACACACCTTAACATTTATTTAGCATAGCTATCTAGGAAATATATTGCTGTTTCTAAAATTAAATTTAATCTTCATGAAGGAATTTTGGGAAACTTAATATTAATCATAACTAGTTAAATTTTTTTTGCTCAATTTTTTATAATATCTATCAACATTGGACGTCGAATTAGTTTTATCGAGGTTTAACTCACCTGCATTGTAGAGTTTTTGTAGTTTTACATAGTTCGATAATTCATAGTGCGAATAAGGATCGTTTAAATAAGGGAAAATCAATCCATATAACGTGTAAGTATATGCAGGAATTATTCCATAGGTATTTGTTAGTATTTGGAAGAATAATGGGAATCCACAGCCCGGATCAATAAATGGGCTATCGGTTCTAACAGTACCATGCCACACTATTGGAATAGGCCCTTTTTGTCCATGTTGCTTGGCAAGAGCGTACACATGTGCCATCATTTCACTGTAAGTGTTGTAAACTTTTCCATCAGACATGTACTTGTATCTTTTGTCGGGCACACCAAATAAAGCCACTTTAAGAGAGTCCAAATAGTTGACCTGACCCATGCTTGCAGAACCAGATCCCTGGGTGTCTAAAAATGCTACTTCTATAATGTAAACACTTTGATTTGTACCATTTGAATTGTTAACCTCTGTTGGGAAACTACGATAGTTCGAACTTCCAGCAAAATGCAGAACTATAGCACATTGTGATCCTCTTTCAGCAGCATACTTTGCCAAAAGGTTAGCATGAGTATGTCCGGGGTACATATCCGGGTTTTCTATTTTAACAAATGAAAGTCTGCCTAATGGATTTATAGGGCCATTTGAAACAATACTATAGGAATAACCTATTATGACAGCAGAAAAACTTATCAAAATTATTAGAACAATAAATATCTTTTTTATCAATCTTATCCACCGGAAATTTGTAAACAATTATTATGATATCATTTATTGAGTTAATATGAATTAACCAATATTATAATTATGTTTAGATTATAATAATTACTTATTTATTAAATTAACTTTCTGTTCTATGTTTCCTAAAAAAAAATGAGTTAAGAATTCTATTACAATATAAATTCAAATTAAAAAACAAGAATAACATAAATTTGTTTATGATTTTTTTACGATTTATTAGGTAATCCTAACATTTATATAGTAGTGAAAATAATTAATTTTTATAAAATCTTTAGGTGAACCTAAATGTCAAATAATGAAAAACTTAGCGCAAACATCGAAGAGTACTTAGAAACTATATATAAAATCAGCCAAAACGAGAAAATTGTTAAAACCTCAAGGATATCAAAAGATTTGAGTATAACATCAGCAAGCGTATCAGAAATGCTCAAAAAGCTTGATAAAATGGATTATGTAAATTACTCCCAATATAAAGGTGTAAAATTAACAGAAAATGGTCTGAAGGTTGCTAAAAGAATTACTAGAAAACACAGACTCTTGGAAAGATTTCTTCGAGATATTCTAAAGCTTAAAGATCATATTTTACATGATCAGGCCTGTGAAATGGAACATTCTCTGTCAGATGACGCAGAAAGAGCCCTTTGCCAAGTTTTAGAACATCCAGATAAATGTCCTGATGACAGAGTTATTCCTGCCTGCGACCTAAAATTTACTACCTGCGAAGAATGTATGAGCCGAAAAGAAGAGGAAGTAAACGAAGTCGGGAAACGAAATGAAAATCTAATTCCTATAATGGAACTTGAAAAAGAACAAAAAGGTAAAGTTTCGTTTATTAGAGGAGATTATAAGGTGATCAGAAGACTTTTAGATATGGGAATTACAATAGGAGCATCAATTAGTGTTATAAAGATTGCACCGTTAAGTGGTCCAGTAGAAGTTGCAATAAGGGGTTCAAAACTTGCTATAGGACGGGATATAGCATGTAATGTCTTCGTAGAATTGATGGAAGCATAAATTAACCATTACAAAGGAATAACACTTATGAACACAGCCAATGATAACAAAGCTAATGAATTCACCCAAAAATCACACACGGAAAATCCCGAAGGGCTAAAGGTAAATGAAAAGAATATAACCATCGCACTAGCAGGCAATGCCAACGTTGGTAAGAGTGTAGTATTCAATGAACTTACTGGTTCCAATCAGATAATTGGGAACTGGCCAGGAAAAACAGTGGAAAGGGCTGAGGGAAAACTTCGCTTTGAAGGCCATGACATAAAAGTAATTGATCTACCTGGAATATACTCATTCTCCACTTACTCCATGGAAGAAATTGTTTCAAGGGAATACATAGCATTTGAAAAACCTGATGTAGTGATAAATGTAGTGGATGCATCAGTATTGGAGCGTAATCTATTCTTCACCATACAATTGAAAGAAATGAACGTGCCCATGGTAGTATGCGTCAACCAAGTGGATCTAGCAAAACAAAAGGGAATAATAATTGACACCGAAAAACTCGAAGCAGCCTTAGGTGTCCCGGTGGTTTCCACAGTTGCCATTAGAGGAGAAGGTTTACACGAATTAATGGAAGTAGCAACAGAAATCGCATTTAATAAAACTAAAAATAAAAATACCACCATTGAGTACGGTGCTGAGGTTGAAAACAGAATAAAAAAATTAACCGAACTAATTCAATCAAAAAATCTTAATCTGGGATATCCCTCACGTTGGGTAGCTATAAAATTGTTGGAAAATGATATAGAAATTAGAAAACTGGTAGAATCTAAATCTAGGGATATTGTAAACACTGCTTATGATCTTGCAAGGGAAATAGAGGATATCCATAAAGAACCATCCTTTGCAGTTATTGCATCTGAGAGATATTTTTTTGCTAACCAATTTGCACATGGAGCCCAGTTACAGAGCGATATAAAAATAACATTTTCTGAAAGATTGGATAAATTAGTCACTCACAGAGTACTTGGATATTTCATATCAGCCCTTGTGGTGGGAGGATTGCTTCTATGGACATTTGTAGTAGGAGATTTTTTCTCAAGTTTACTGACCAGTGCATTCGGTTTCTTCCATCCTGTTAATCCTCAAGTTGCAGGACCAATAGTGATTATTCTTTGGAATGGTGCATTTGGAGGTATAGTTGCAGGTGTTACACTAGTTTTACCCTTCGTAATACCTTTTTATTTGATGTTGAGTTTGATTGAAAATTCAGGAATCTTGACCCGTGTAGCTTTTATGATGGACAGCGCCATGCACAAAATAGGTTTGCATGGAAAAGCTCTTATCCCGATGATCCTTGGATATGGCTGTAATGTACCGGCAATTGAAAGTACTAGAATTTTAGAAACCAGACGTGAACGTTTGCTCGCAGCATTTGCAATCACATTTGCTCCTTGTGCTGCAAGAACTATAGTAATTTTAGGATTGGTTGCAGTATTTGTCAGTGTATGGTGGGCTTTAGCACTTTATGCAATAGATATTCTAGTTATGTTCATTTTGGGTAGGATTGCTTTAAAAGTAGTTCCCGGAGAGACATCAGGACTAATTATGGAAATGCACACATTTAAAGTTCCATCACTATCAGTTGCAGCTAAACAGACATGGTCCCGGACTAAATCGTTGATCTATGTTGTATTCCCGGTTTACATCATTGGAAGTGCCCTTATTCAGGGATTATATGCCTTAGGGTTACTTACGCCAATTGCTAATTTCTTAGCACCCATAACCGTTGTTTGGTTGGGTCTTCCTGTAATTGCAGGGGTAGTTCTCATATTTGGTGCAGTTAGAAAGGAATTCACACTCCTCATGCTGGTAGCTCTATTCGGAACCAACCTAGCAGCCATATTAACACCTATCCAATTTATTATACTGGCATTAGTGAGTATGTTATTTATTCCTTGTTTAGCAACATTAACTATCTTGCTTCGTGAATTTGGATGGAAAGCAACAACATCAATAGCTTTGGCAAATATAATAACTGCCATAATAGTTGGAGGCCTATTTTACAGATTAATAGGACCATTTGTTTAAGAATTAAAAAAAAAGAAAAAAGGAAAAGGTTCAACCTACATCCTTGAAACATTTGTCCAATAGTTCATCACTAGGTGGTTTTGTTAGCAAACTAACCACTATTGTGATTATGAATGCAAGTGGAACTCCAATTACTATTGGATCAACAACAGGCCATGGCATGGTTGATATTAGAACTACTTTGCCCGTGAGTGCCTGTGAGACTCCTAGTGCTGCTGCTGCTTTCTGGTTTATAAAAAGAAACGAGAATGCAGTATAGACTGTACCGATAACCAGTCCCGCAATAGCACCTTGCTTAGTTGTACGCTTCCAGAAAAGTGCACAAACGTACATAGCAAGGAAAGCCACAGCAGTTAAACTGAACCACATCGCAGTACCTACAGCAATGATGTTAGCTGGGAGAATGAACCCCAATATGACTGCTATAAAAACAGCAATTACAATTCCGGCCCTAGCAACCATTATAGATGATCCACCTGTTTTTTTAGCTAATGTCTCGTATATGTCCCTTCCTAGAGCAGTTCCTTGAACATGGAACTGTGCACTTAATGTGGACATTGCAGCAGATAACAGAGTTATCATGAAGATGTAAGCAAACCATACAGGCATAGCAGTTGATATAAAGAGAGGTATTATAGTGTCTGCGTTTCCACCCGCAGCCTGAATAGCAATCTGTCCAGAATGCTGCATAAAGTAAACGTTAGATAATGCCCCAACAATAAAAGCAGTACCTGTCATCATGGCTATGAAAACACCACCAATCAAAACTGCTCTGTTAAGTTCTTTATTAGATTTAACTGTCATAAACCTAACAACAAGCTGTGGTTGAGATAAAACTCCTATTCCCACACCTAATATCAAAGTACTAACTAGGGTCCACCAGAATGGGCTGCCCAAAATAGGCATAGATGTCCATCCCGTTGATCCTGTGCTACTTGCTGCTGCCGGTATCATTGATGCCATTCCTGAAAGTAATTGGTTGGCATGTACAACTCCTCCTAAAAGCCAATAAGTTGCAATCAAAAGAAATGCCATCCCAAAGAACATAATCGTTCCTTGAAGGGCGTCTGTATACATAACACCCCTTATTCCTCCAAAAACAACATAAACTGCTACTATTACCGCCATAACAATTAATGCTATGTTGTAGTTTAGGCCCAGAGTTGTTTCAACAAACCTGGCCATACCAATAAGAACCACTGCCGCATAAAGCGGCATTGCAACGAATATAACCAACCCACTGAAGTATTGTATAAAACGACTATTAAACCTCTTTGATAAAAATTCAGGGAATGTTAAAGCTTTTAAGTTATGGCCCATCTTCCTGGTTCTTTTACCAAAGAATACAAATGCTATGAATATACCTACCAATATGTTCAGGAAAGTGAGCCCTAGTAGACCCATACCATAGATTCCTGCAACTCCCCCAAACCCAACAATTGCAGCCGTGCTTATAAAGGTGGCCCCGTAACTTAAGGCCATGATATAAGGGTGTGTATTTCTGCCTGCAACCATGTAGTCCTCAGAACTCTTGGTACATTTCCAAGCAACGTAACCAACGTATAAAACCATTAGGAGGTATATTAAAACTACTATACCAAGTACTAATAAATCCATTTAAATCAGACTCCTAACCCTCTTCATCCCATAATCCAAGTTCTTTTTCTTCCATTTCCTTTTCTTTATCATGCCAGGAAATTTCCTCTGAAATCTGCTCTTCCTCATCATCTCCGCCTTTATTCCAGTTTAAGATACCATAAACCACGCATAAAAGCATTGCAAGGATACAGCCAATATAAGCAGCCGAAATCCANNTCACACCTCCATCAATAATAAAATTATTAATATGTATATATTAATGATGTTAAATTATAATTCCTTATTAAATCTTTCTATAAGTTTCTAAGTGTTGTTGGTTCAAATCAAGTTTTTTCCTATCAGTTCTGAATAATTTCAATATATCTCAAACCGTTAAATATCATAATTAACATATTAATAAGCAGTGCAAATGGAAGTGTTCTTTAAGATCAAAATAAATAGTTTTTGAAATGTAATTAAATATGAATTTAT
>PMMY01000289.1:0-135 GCA_003162655.1 Methanobacterium sp.
CCGCTGATCCGTCTAATGAGTCTGAAAGTTTATCTAATGAAACAATTAATCAAACAGTTTTAAATTCCGAAATGGAAAGCGGACCTGTTAAAGAAACTGTTACTGAAATAAAAGAGAATGAAACGACTAAAGAAC
>PMMY01000289.1:164-4440 GCA_003162655.1 Methanobacterium sp.
GAAACAATCCCAGAACCTGTGATTTTAACAACAGAAGTTAATGAATCACAGATGGAAGTTTCAAAAAAGGATAAAATTGTATCTGAAAATTTAAATGCATCAACTGAATCTTCTGAGAAAGATCTGGAAAGAAATCCACTGGAAAAAATTACAGAACCACCAATGGTCAGATCTGAACTTATGAAAAAATANNGGCGGTTCAGTAAGTGATGAGGATGTTGAAAAGATAGAACTGACCCTTATGAATAAAATCAAAAAGTCAATCCTTGCAATACCCAAGATAAGGGGTGCTGAGGTAATGGTTTTCCTTGATAATGCTGATGGATTGAGTGGAAAGGTTAATATTATGATCGAATCTGACACGAAAGGATTTTTATCTAGGATAATGGGTGACTCAAAGGATATTAATCTTGAAAGACAAATAATCGAGATATCACAGATAGAAATAAGGAAGAGTTTCAGGAAGTTCCCTGAAATTGTTGATAAATTTAATGTTAATGTAGAGATTAGTTAGGAGGTATCAGATGACAAGAGTTATAACGGTTGCTTCAGGAAAAGGCGGTGTCGGAAAGACAACTATAACAGCCAATTTAGGTGTTGCATTAGCAACATACGGGGAAGAAACTATAGTACTGGATGCAGATGTTGCAATGGCCAACCTCGAACTNNCGCAGCAATAGAAGATGCTATATACGAGGGGCCTGGAGGAGTAAAGGTAGTACCAGCAGGAATTTCTCTAGAAGGACTTCGAAAAATTAAAATGGACAGATTAGAAAGTGCATTAGAGGTTCTAGTTGAAAATGCAGATATCCTACTTATAGATGCTCCGGCAGGACTTGAAAAAGATGCTTTAGCAGCCATAGCAGCTGCTCAGGAGATGATACTGGTTACAACACCAGAAGTACCATCAATTAGTGATGCACTCAAAACCAAGATCATTGCAAACAAACTTGGAGTCGATATTATAGGTGTTGTAATAAACAGGGAGCAGCACGATAAAACTTTCTTAACCATAACTGAAATTGAAACTATACTTGAAGTTCCTGTTATAGCAGTCATTCCGGATGATCCTGAAGTTAGTAGAGCAGCAGCATTTGGTGAACCATTAATTATCAAAAATCCAAAATCACCAACTAGTAATGCCATAATGCAGTTAGGTGCAGATCTCATAGGAGAAGAGTACCAGCCAATTGAACCCGATAAGAAGGGAGTTATTGCGAAACTTGTTGAAGGCCTTCTTGGTAGAAGGTAATTATCATATCAATTGGAATTATATAACTAAAAATGGTATAAAATGTCAAGATTCATAGCATTTGCTTCAGGAAAGGGTGGAGTTGGAAGAACATCCTTAACATTCAATTTGGGAGTAGCTCTGGCACTTTTTGGGGAAGAAATTGTCATGCTGGATCTAGATCTGGTCATGGCTAATTTGGATGTCATAACAGGACTATTAAATCCGGATGTAACATTACACGATGTTCTTGTTCGTGACAAATCGATAGATGAATGTGTTTACGAAGTTAATCAGGGAATACGTGTTGTGCCCACAGGAATCCATTTTGAAACATTGAAACATATAAATCCTAACTACATATCTTGGAATAAAATAATGAATGAAATATCTGATTATGGAGATATGTTTTTAATGGACCTTCCAGCAGGAATAAATGCAAATGTCTTTGAAGGACTTCCTGAAAATACAGAAGCTATTTTAGTTACACAATCTACTATGCCATCAGTAGCTGATGCATTAAAAATAAGAATTCTTTTCAACGAGCTTAACATCAAGATCAGCGGGTTTGTTTTGAATATGTGGTACGATGATAAGTTTCTACTTTCAGAAAATGAGATAGAATCCATACTTGAAGTTCCAATGATCGGTCTTATACCCTACGATAGGGAAGTAGAAAGGTCTATGGCACTTGGAAGATCTGTGGTTGAAGTAAATCCTTCATCACCTACGAGCAATGCTGTTATGCAACTTGCCGCTGATCTACTAGGAAAAGAATATGATCCTATTGAACCGAATAAAGAGGGTATTGTGGGTAGAATAAAGAAGTTTGTTGGATTACTTCCCGAATAATACAATTTTCAATTTATTTTATAAACAGGCTATATATGGGAGTTAACATGAAAAATCCCAAATTAGACGTTCTTGGACTTGGAACATGTAACACTGATTTTTTAATGAATGTGTCTCGTTTTTCTGTTGCTGATGACGAAGTGGATATCGAAAAGCTTCGAGTATCTATCGGAGGTTCTGCAGCTAACTTTGTTTTTGGAGTGTCAAGACTTGGTTTGAATGCTGGTATAATGGCAAGAATTGGAAATGATCATTATGGTGAGTATATACGATCTGAATTTAGAGGGGAAAATATTGATTCTGAAAGGTTAGTTCCAATCGATGAAAAAACAGGGATGGCATTTATTGCTGTTGAACCTGATGGTGAAAGGTCGATCTATACATTTATGGGTGCTAATTCCAAATTTNNGTTGAAGAAGCATCAAAACATGCAAACATACTTTCACTTAACCCTGGAGCATTATTATCATCATATGGCTTGGAAGCCCTTGAAAAAATCATTAAAAGAACTCACATACTGTTTTTAAACAAAAAAGAGGTCACATTACTAACAGGTAGAGACTATAATGATGGTGCTGAAAAGCTTGTCGAAACTGGGGTGCCTTTGGTAGTTGTTACTATGGGAAAGGATGGATCGAAGGTTTACACCGAAGCGGGCCAGATTCACCAACCTGCAAATGAACAAAATGTCATTGACACGACCGGTGCAGGTGATTCATTTGCAGCAGGATTTATAACAGGATTTTATAATAAAAAAAATCTTAAAGAATGTCTTAGACAGGGAAATAAATCTGCATCAACTTGTGTTACTAAATTTGGGGCATTTAAAGGTTCAGAATATAAATATAAATAAAATATATGTATTATTTTGATTATATCTTGAAAAAATCTGCTGCATTAGAGTAAGATACCTTTTTAATATTTACAGATTCTACACCTGCAAGCCTAAGTCGATGAACAGTTTTTGGAACAGATAAAGGGTCAGATGGTGATGAACTCATATCACTGTCTAAAACAAATTTATCATAACCATATTCATCCATCATATTAACTGCTTCATCTGGTGTCATCTTTTGTGGTTGAACAGTGATTCCCAGAAGCCCCTCGAAGTCCAAAACCCTCTCTATTATTGATCTATCAACATGATCTAACTGTACAAGGTTGGTTTCAATATTATCTTCTATCAAAGAAGCTGTTATCTCGGTTATTTCCTTTTTATTAGTTCTTGGTGTATGGACGATCACTTTCATATTCATGTCCTGTGCAAGGTTTAACTGTTTTTTGAATACTTTTACCTCCAATTTTGATCCAGTTTCAAGTCCTATTTCTCCAATTGCAACTACGTTTTTATATTTCAACATTTCTGGCAGTTTATCTAGAACAATTTTGTAATCAGGGGATATACTTCTAGGGTGTACTCCTATGGCTGAATACAAATTTAACCCATTATTCGCTGCTCGTTTAGTATCATTTTCCATAATCCTGTGTATATGGTCTAAAACAACGTCTGATGTACTCATTTTCATTGGATCGTGTGCACAACTAACTGCTTTATCCACACCAGCGACTGCCATTTTTTCAAAATCTTCGTATGGTCTTGTATCCGCATGTACATGGGCATCTATCATATATTATCACCTTTTATGGATATTCATCTGACTAAACCTCTTTGATTATATTTAATTTAATAAATAAAAATTCTAATCAAACATTTTTCAACACTATTTATTATGTCCATTCATGGTAAATAATAAATATTTTGAAGCCATAGTTCTACATGATCTTTATATTATAACTAAAATAGAATGAAGGTGGAATAATGGATGTAGAGGAAATGGCAAAAAAGGCATCTCTTAAGGATCTGAAAGAAATAGCTAAAAAAAATAATATAGAACTGGGACGCTGTCCAACCAAAATTAAAATAGCAAAATTGATTCCAAAAGAAGAATTAGAGGCCTTAGTTGGGGAATCTGATAAGTAAACATATATTTTCTTATTTCTTTTTAAAAACTATTTAGAATTCTACAGAGACAAAAATAAAAAAATAATTTAAATATCTTCAAATTCCAGTGTGCCATTTATAAGATCAATTAAAACACTGTAAATATCTTTTATTGGTACTCTAATCTGTTTAAGATCATCCCTGTTTCGTATGGTTACTGTATGGTTTTCAAGGGTTTCATGGTCTACTGT
>PMMY01000026.1 GCA_003162655.1 Methanobacterium sp.
TTACCGGACATTATTATATGAACTGCCCTTATGATATGTAAATTCTGTTCAGAAGCTCCAACCACATGTTCTAGGGCTATTTTCAGATTAGTTTCTTCATAAACTTCTCTAATCAATGCATGGTCAAATGATTCTTCCTGATTGACTTTTCCACCAGGAAGCTCCCATTTGCCTGGATTGGTTTTTGAATCCGTTGATCTCTTTAATATGAGAATTTTACCGTCTTGATCTGTGAGAATTACCCTCACAGCAAGCCCATAAACATGGTTTATCATAGTATCATTACTAAAATTTGTTATTAATTATTTCATTAAGGCTATTTATAAAGGATCATTTGATGAATTATAGAAAAAACAACTCATATCGGAGTTTAAATGATTGATTTAAAAATTGATCGGTCAATATGTACTGATAATTATTTTTATAAGGTTAAAAGAGTTTATAATAGAAGAAATGTATTATATCTACTATTACTTTCAAGTAGTTTAATTTTGCCTATTTAGTTTTTTTGTAGAGCTGTTGTCAATTATTAAATCGTAAAGTCATTAATGGATGGTCAATTTTTTTGTAAGAATATCAATTTACTTTTGTAAAACACATTTGTTGAAATAGATTTAGAGTTAAAAAATCAAAAAAAATAATTATCAAATAATTCTAATATAATGAATATGAAAACATTAGGAGGTGTAACATGAAGAAATATCAGTGTTCCCCTTGTCAATATATATACGACCCCAAGGAAGGAGACCCAGATGCAGGCGTAGCTCCTGGAACAGCCTTTGAGGATCTACCAGATGACTGGATTTGTCCATTGTGCGGGGTTAGTAAAGAGTTNNCTGAATTTACTCAAATAATTACTACATTATTATATATTTTTTTAGATAATCTTTCAAATTATTATTATAATTTATCATTATAAATTTTCATATCTTTTTCTTGAAATAAATTCTCATCTAAATATTAGTTCAAATTTAATTTTGCTAAAAAATAGAAATACATTCAGATATTTCAATATTTGTATCAATAAAAACAAAATATTAGTTTAATCCTAAATATTGGTGAAATTAACGGGTTTAGGGTGAAATTTGGGTGAAATTTGGGAAAAGGGTTATATTCAATTCAAANNAGAAGTTTATTTAATCATAATAACCCTTTTAGGAAGAATTTCATGGCAGTCATCACTATTATAAAAGAAAAAACATCTATTATCCTCCTTTTTTCCATATTTCTATTCTCATTTATCCTTGATATCTATATATTAACTCGTTACAATTTATCCTATGGAATGGATGGTCCTTTCTACGATCTTAAAGTTTTAAGTATCCTTCAAACGGGTTTTCCAGCAAGTAATGATCCACCTCTTGTATATTACATGTTAACCCCATTTGTGGCTTTAACCGGGAATTCATTTTTGGGTATCAAAATTGGAATGTCAATCATTGGATCAATGATGGTATTTCCTGCTTATTTACTTACAGAAACTTTCAGCAATGAATTGGATTTTAAAAGCAAAGTTCCGGCTCTTTTAAGCGCATTTTTAATCGCCATCAACCTATCTTATTTCCAGATGATCGGAGATTTCATGCAGAACTTAGCAGGTGTGTTTTTTTTACTTTTATTGATATATTTCAATGTAAAATGGCTTGAAAATACTAAACAGTGGCATAAATATGGTTTAATAACACTTATTCTGCTACTGTGCAGTATTTTAACGCATATTTACACGGGAATGCTGGCTGTTGTGATATTCATCTCTTTATTAATTTTTAATATCACAATAATTAAGTATAAAACAGGCAAATTACCTATTTTTGACTTGAAAGTATTTGGGATAATGGGTTTATTAATCATTGGTGTGCTTTTTGCAATGTTTAATATATATCCAATAATGTTATCTAAATTTACTACCGTAATATCATTTTTTAATGGTACTACCAGCTCAAATACGAGTATTGAAAANNTTACTATTCCATTCCTGTTGGGGATTTATGCGACAATAAAAACGCTCTTTAGAGGAATAAAGGATAGAAACACGATTCAAAATATTGTTACAAACAAAAAGACGCTTTTATCATGGGTATATCTCGTAATGACAGTAGTTCTGATTGTATTATCGATTGTGCCATCGGATTATCAGAGTCGATTTGTTGCTATGGTATTTGTTCCTATAGCTCTAATAACTCCTATCGGATTGAAATTAATTGAAAACTGGCTTTCGAATAAATTCCCGGGCAAAAATATCTTTAAAATTGGATTAATCANNGATGAGTACAACAACCTGTTGCATATTAAGACCAGCTACATATCTAATAAGATTGATCCAAATGGTATAATAATGGTAGACGATTACCATACAGGTTACTGGGTACAGTACGTATTGGGGATGCAAGTAGAAACAGGAAATTTAACAGAATTAAAGGCAAAATATCCTGATAGGAAGATATACAGAATTTCATTGAACCAGTCTCAAATCTCCCTACCAAAAACCGGTTCCCAAGAACTATGGTACCCATTTCTTCCCTATTCATTCCCATTTGGGGGAGTTGATCTTTTATCAAACCTTAGATCATCTGGGCTTCCTGTTGGTAACATAACCAACTTGAACCATAGCCCTCCGGGATTCGGAAATAAAAATTTATCCTTTAATGATTCTAATGGACCTATAAACCCTCAAAATAGAACAAATCCCATAAATACATCTAATCAAGTACCACTTGACTCTGGAAATAGATTTAATGGTGGTATTGATTCAATAAATACTCTAAACACGTTTAACACT
>PMMY01000137.1 GCA_003162655.1 Methanobacterium sp.
AAGGTCACTAGATATGAGTCTTGAAATTCTTTAATTGGATTTGTTGAAGATAGGGCACAAAGATATATGTTGGCCCCTTTAATTTTACATCTTAAAAACAATGCTTCTATATTTTTAATTTTATGCTTGATAATTGTCATGAATTTCCATTGATTAATACAAATTATAGGGTCGAATTTCAATCTAATGCAATAACTTTATATATGTTTTTTTACAGATCATTTCTAAAGCAAGTTCAGATCGTATGTTAATGAAGATGGAGGCATTTCATGTTTGATGATAAAGAAGAAGAATATATAGAATCTAATGAAGATATAACTGAAAATTCAACAGAAGAATTGAAGGATGAANNGGTTTACCATTTGCAAAGGCTGAAGTTGTAAGGCTCATGAAGAAGAATCTGGACAAGGACAAGATGATAAGGGAGAGAGTTAAAGTTGAGATGAACAAATTCCTTGGAGAAGTTCTTGAAAGAGTTTGCGAACAGCTGAATGATTACCCCTACACAACAATTGAATACGAAATGCTCAAAGAATCTATATATCCCTACACCAATATTAAAAGAATTAATGAGGAGAAATTGAGGATATTAAAACATCTCGAAGCTATAAAAGCTGACTGTGACGCCCTTACTATGGATGTTAAAAAATCTCTCAAGCTGAAGGATGTTGATGAGAGTGATGAGATATTCTAAAATCTCATTTTTATTCTAAAAAAAAAATTTGTTAAATCTAGAAAATGTAAATTAAATGACTTACTCGGGTGTTATTACTTTTCAAAGGTTAGAAAACCGGTATTTAGATTTTTTATTTCATCTTCAGTCAATTTTCTGTGTTTTGCATCATCATGGATTATAATACTATGTCCGAAGGGATCTTCAATCACGAGGGTGGCTGTTTCATTCCCGTATTTCAAATTTTCAATCTTTTCAAGTATTCTAAGAGCATTTCCTTTTATTTGCTCTTCTTCAGCCCATTCCATTGCAGTAGCAACAGCTGATTCAAATCTGTTGAGTACACCTTCAATATTCGATACATAACCCTGAGATTTTGGACCGGGCTCAACTTTAAGTCCTAGTTCGGGTATGCTGAGAGTTGCTGTCTGTGATTTGACAATACGGGCATTAATATTGTTTTTATTAATTTCAAGGGTGTACTTAACGGGTTCTTTCTGCTCCAGACATATGGTATCAGAATGTCTGTATCCACACTCCGAGCATAAAAGGGTTGATTCCATAATCTCCCCGAAATAAGGTATATTCTCTGTTTTACTGGTCATTTCTAGTGTATTTTTACCCTTACAAACAGGGCAATCGGTACTAATATTGCTCAATCATGAACTCTCCTGTAGATTTAATTTTTGTTATAAGAAAAAAATTTTAAGGTAAATCATTGAANNGTCAGGAGCACATATTTTGTGGCTGTGAACATTATCTGAAAGTCTGTAGAGATTTTCAAGATCTTTTTTCCTCTGCGGGGTGTCCTGTAATTTGTCAATAAAACGTTTAGCTTCAACCGGATCAAATACGTTTACATTCCTTTTCAGTGGTTCTCCAAAACCTGGAAGGAAATATGAGACATCAACCATTCTACCACCATATTTTTCCAGTATAATGGATGTTTCTTCCCCAAGTTGGTCAACTGAATGTTTGAAAAGCATAACTTTACAAATTTCTCTTATTAAAGTTAGCATCCGTTTTATTGTATTATCAATATTGATGTTGTTAATCACTGGTATCCCATGTTCAGTGGCACTTTTTACAAGATAATCGTTTATGATTCTGTTTTCTTTGAAGTATTCCAAATGTTTACCGCCACGTTTTATTTTCATGGCTCTTTTTACAAATCTTTCCTTATGAACTTCTTTGTCAGCAGTCAATATGAAAAAATGGATGGATGCGTTATCTTTAAATTTATCAATATTAATGAAACCCGGTACTAGGTGTACCCCTTCAATTACAACATCGTCGAAGTCGTCCACGGCCCTTCTTATAACCCTTTCAATTGCAGGAATTACAAAAGAGGCGTGATCTTCAAAACCAGCTTCAATCAATGCATCTGAGTCTCCATCATATCTTTCTTTGTCCCTAAGTGTTGTGTAAGCATCAAATGAGGATTTGTGAAGTGAGGGTGCATAGTCTGGGCCTATTATTCCACGGACTATCGCTCTGATAAAGTCTGTCTCAATTAAATGTTTAATTCCCAATTCCTTTGCCAGTTCAGAGGCTATCGTAGATTTTCCAATACCTGATGCACTTCCAATAAGTATAACGTAGGGTTTTCTCAATTTTTTCCTCCCCAATGTCTTAAATCTAGAAAATATAGATTTAAAACTTAACTTAACATGTCAATTACACGTTCAGCGCTTCTTCTCATCTCTATCCTTATGAGGCCGAGGTTTATTGATATATCAGTTATTACAACCAAAATTCCCTCGCCTGCATCTATCATAAGAGTTTTACCTTTTTCTCCTTCTATCATTACCTGCTGCAGTGGTTCATGTTTCATTTCCTCTGCAGATCTTTCCGCCGTACCGAAAACAGCAGATGCCATAGCTGCTACAAGTTCTGAATCTATGTCTCCAGGAACTTCACTTTCGATAATTA
Source organism: Methanobacterium sp. (assembly GCA_003162655.1). GTDB lineage: Archaea > Methanobacteriota > Methanobacteria > Methanobacteriales > Methanobacteriaceae > Methanobacterium_B. The sequence continues at coordinate 2,606 of PMMY01000137.1, forward strand.
AACCATCCTTTCCAACAACCAGTGATCCATTAACACCGTTGATCCTTCCTAAATCCTTAAGTATTCTCTCTATCATATCTACCATACCAAAGCCTCCAAATAGAATTCATTTATCTACCCAAAGTATATATCTTGGTTTAACATTTATTAAATAAATAGGTAATGTAAAGATTCTCAGTAAATTCACTAAATTAATAGGAGTGATCCTTTGTATTTTATAACTTCTCTTCAAGAAATTCAAGATCTCAACCCATTTATTATCATAGGATGCGGTGGTGGGGGCGAAAAATTTGCAAATTTTGAAGGTGTTGAAGCATGTGGATTCATTGACGATGACCCTGAAAAACAGGGTATGAAATTTTGTAAGAGTGTTATATCTCAAGATCTAAAGGAAGTCATCAAAAAGACCAATGCTAAGAGTATTGCCATAATGCTTCCAATAGGTGCTGAGGGAACAGCTCTTAAATATGCAGTTGAAGCAATAGATAAGGGGAAGAATGTTATCACTTCATTTAGATCACTGCCAATTTCCCAGAATGAGGCAATTTTAAAATTTGCAAAGACTAAAGGCGTTATTTTGAAGGAGATAAGCCCACGTTTTGATGTAATAAGGGAGATATTTGGTACCGCACCACCAATGTGCACTGAAATTTTACCAAAACTTGATTATAAGCCTAAAACACCCGTGGTATTTGTTGGGGGTACATCTCAGGAGTGCGGGAAGAGAACTACAACAAGATTGTTGGGTAAAGCCGCTAAAGAGAAGGGTTTAAATGCTGTTGTAATTTCAACCGATGAAATGGGATTTGAACAACCAGTAGATATTAACTTCCGAGCTGGCAGTCTTTCGGTGATGGATGTAGCATCAGCAGTCATAGGTTCAATTAAATACATGGAAGATAAAAAAAATCCTGATATTATTTTCATTGAAGGTCAATCAAGCCTCACTGAAAAGGGTAATCCCCATCCAAGAGGACTTTCTGCAGCTATTCTCATTGGTGCAATGCCCATAGCCACAGTTGTGTGTCACAGGCCAAATCATCCTTACAGGGAACCTAGAGGCATAGGATTTGAATTAAGAGCTATTGAAGCATTGGAACCAACAAAAGTAGTAGGTTTATCATTGAATTTAAGAAATGTTAGCGATAAAACTGAAGTTCATAATTATGAGGAAGAATATGATTTGCCAGCTGTAGATGTGACAGATGGTGGAGCATCACGATTGATAGATATAATTATTGATCATATAGGGGACTTTAAGAAATGAAGGACGTATTGGATATTATAAAGAAAAATATTGGTATGGATGAAGAAAAAGAAGATAAAGAAGAACAGGAAACCATAATTGTTCCAGAACACTCTTTCTATGAGATAATCCTCATGAAGGCCAAAAGCCTTGATGACTTTGACTTTGCATTGAGTCAGATCACCGAGGAAAANNGATATGAGCAACCTTGAAAGAGACAGTCCAGAAGAATTTAAGTTAGCAGGGGAAAAATTAAAGGCATTTAGAGATAAAACTGGAGGAGAAGCTATATTACTCTGTAAAAATGGTAAAAATATTATTATTATCACTCCGCCCGAGATCAAGCTTATAAGGAAGTGAAAAACAATATTCACATAACTTATAATAATTAAAAAAAAGTATAAATTCAATATTTAATATCAATCTTAATAATCAAGAAATTGATTCAATTTTGGTAAGATTGAGGGATATAAATGGAGTTACCAATAACTAGACCTTCTATGATGTGCTATGCAGATGAAGTGGAATTTCCAGATCTGTTAAATGATCTCTCAGACAAAAAGCACAATGGATTTATAAGGGTTACAACAAGTTCTGAGGAAGGTTTTATTCTTTTTAAGGATGGTAAGGAAATTGCAGCTTCTTACATAAGATACTCTAGGGTTGATGCAATTGAAAAAATTAAAATTGCAATGGAAGATAGTACAACTCTAATTGAAATCTTCAATGTAAGGCAGAATCAGATAGACTTCTTTATGGATATGAACAAACCATATATAATTGGTTCAGATGCATATGATCTCATAAATGAACTTAAAAAACCAGATGAAGTAAATAAAGAACCAGAACACTTACCAAAGCCTAAAGCTGTTCCTAAACCCAAATCTGTATCTGAAGCTTTAAAAGATCCCGAAAATAATTCAAAACCTATAACAGAAACAGTTGAAGAAAAATTATTATCTAAACCCATTAATGATACTGTTATGTCC
>PMMY01000246.1 GCA_003162655.1 Methanobacterium sp.
AAGAATCCAATGAAAACAAAAACGTCATGTACAGTACTGCAAAAGTCAATATAATCGATGCTACTAATTACAGACCCGTGTATATTACGAGCGATAACATTAACAACACATTAGTGGATAATACTAGAATTAACAAGATAGTAACCGCCTTACAACAATTAGGATTATTTGCAGTAAATTATGGTTTAGGTCCAAATGAACATTACAGCATACTAGAAAATATAACCATACCACAGAACGCTTTAATAGTAGATATATACGGTGGTTTTTGTGCAGGCACAATTTGGGAGATGAATCAATCGTATTACAAATATTATAAGGGTAGCAGATCTGTATTTACTATATGGATAGATACACCAATCACATTAGATGATATACAATTTTTGCCAAGAGCTCATGATGATGATTTCACACCTCTCTACGGCAACCCTGGTGGATTCCCTAATTTTAGTGACACAAATAACAATGGAATCTTTGAACCCGGACCTGGATACACAAATGGAATTATATATCCCAAACAGTTATTAGAAAACGATGGGCTTAACAATCCAGCCCAATTTCTCATAAACAATGGATATCACTACCTATCCCTGCTAAATGAAGATATTAACACCATAGTAGATAGTATCTTCCAGGAAGCAACAAATCTTTAATTTTAATAAAAAAAATAAACATATCCATTGATCTATTCAATAAAAAAGTTGCTGAAGAAATAAAGGTCGTGGCTATTTCTAATTTCTCAAATCTCCTTATAAGAGGTTGATGTAAAAATGAAGCCTAAATGTACATGGGATGGACGAGGGTGAACTATAATTCTATAATCTTGGCATTCTAAGTGAACATGAAGATTTGGAAGAGATATATTTATGACTAGAAGGATCTTTTGGAAAAAATCTATAAGCCACTTATTAGAAGTGAGTGAGAGTAAAAAAGGTTTAAAAAAAGTTCTAGGAACACCTGCACTGTTATTAATGGGTTTAGGTGCTATTATTGGTGCAGGTATCTTTATACTTACTGGTGTAGCCTCAGCTTATTATGCAGGTCCTGGATTAATTTTATCATTTATATTCGCTGGGATTGCGTGTTTTTTTACTGCATTATGTTACGCGGAATTTGCAGCTATGGTACCAGTTGCAGGGAGTGCATATACTTATAGTTATGTTACATTAGGCGAATTATTTGCCTGGATCATTGGCTGGGATCTTGTGTTGGAGTACACCCTAATTGTTACAGCTCTGGCTGTGGGCTGGTCTGGATATATGGTCAGTATTATAACAACATTAGGAATTAATTTACCACCTCAACTTTTAAATCCTCCGGGTGTTGCGGGTGGATTCATTAATCTTCCTGCAATTATTATCATCGGCATTATAACTATGCTTCTGATTCGAGGTACAAAATTTACATCACAAGTCAATTCACTCATTGTCATGATTAAACTCTTTGTTGTATTGTTATTCATAGCTATAGGAGTTAATTATATAAATCCAGCGAATTATCATCCATTTCTGCCCTTCGGTTATATAGGCATATTTAAAGGAGCAGCTATCATATTCTTTGCATATATAGGTTTTGACGCTATTACCACCGCAGCCGAGGAGGTTAAAAATCCACAGAGAACCTTTCCCATAGCTATCATAGGATCCCTTATTATTGCCAGCATACTCTACATTATGGTCACTGCGGTTTTAAATGGTATGNNGAGTATTCTATGCGATGGCAAGGGATGGTTTATTACCATCTTTCTTCGCTAAACTTCATAAAATATTTAGAACACCAATTAATGGTATCATTCTTGTAGGAGTTGTAGCAGCAGGTTTAGCAGCATTTCTCCCAATAACTGAAATAGCTGAATTAGTAAACATTGGAACCCTAGCTGCGTTTATAATAGTATCTGCATCAGTATTAATTTTAAGAAGAACCAGACCAGATATAGAACGACCTTTCCGAACACCATTCTTACCATGGGTTCCTATTCTAGGTATTTTATCTAGTCTAGGTTTGGTTATTGAATTACCAACAGTAACTCAACTAAGATTCTTAGTTTGGCTGGTTATAGGATTATTTATTTACTACTTCTACGGTAGGAAAAATAGTGTACTCACCGGGAAACATGATACTGGTGAGGAGTTAAATGAATCTGATGGCATTAAATAATATTTAGTAAATTTATTTGAACCAAATAAATATTATGAGTCATAATCAATGATAAAAAATGAATCTAACGATTCTGAATATGAATAAAGAGGAAAAATGTAATGTTAATGCTGAAAAATATGATTCCAGACGAGGGAGTGAAGTATTCTTATTCTAAAAAATAACATTAATAATCTTGTCAAATAAATAAAAAGTAAATATTTATTTTATCAGTTTTTTTTCAATGCTTTCATGTGGTTTATTGGTATATAATCCGCCATGATAGGTCACAATATTTTTCACATCGAATTTCAGAAGTTTTTTAAGGGAATCCATTGCAATTTCATAATCTCCTTCTTCTAAAATCTCTTTTCTGGGTCCCATTAACTTTCCATCCATGATGTTCATTGCATCGCCAACTATGAGGGTTTTACTCTTCTGATGATAAAGACTGAGATGTCCAGGTGTGTGTCCAGGTGTATGGATAACTGTTATACCGCCACAGAATGGTAACTCTTGGTTATCTGTAAGTGTAGTGTCCACATCTACNNAAATTCGAGTTCAACCTCACCAGATGTTTTTCGCCCTGGATGTAAGGTTTATCATCTTCATGTGCCATTACCTCGATCTTATGTTTTGATAATTCTAAAACTTCAGGAAGACCTCCAAAATGATCAAGATCCTGGTGTGTGATTATTATTTTATTTATTCTTTCAAAATGAATTCCTTCCTTAATAAAAGCATCT
>PMMY01000087.1 GCA_003162655.1 Methanobacterium sp.
AAAAATTATTTTATAATTTCATAATTGCTAGAAATTTTACACTTGCAATGCACCTCTCTCAAATAATTTCATTAATAAAATTTAATTTTACACTTGAAATTTACCCCTAATTTTTTTTTAATTAAATACATTTTATTAATGAAAATCCAGAATAAAGAAATAAAATATTTACAAATTGAATACAAATAAAAAATTCTATCCCATATAACTTTATTATTTTTGGGCATAATTTTCAATGTTACAGATGAAATGTATCTCTCATTCTTAAACAAAAAACTATAGCAACACTTTTTTTAAGTTTCAAACTATATTGAAAATTAAGCAAAAAGAAATTGATTATTTAACAATTCGATATTAAATCTTAAATAATAGCTACATACACTAAAAAGGTTTTTTTCATGGACCACACGTTACTTATTCCCATTATTTTGATAGCCGTTACTATTGACATATTGTTTGGGGAGTTACCGTCAAACATTCATCCAGTTGTTTTAATGGGTAAAATTATAGAGTATTTTAATAATTTCAAAGAAAAACATTCTACACTAGACAGCAGACTTACAGGAGTTATTTTAACTATTTTTTTAATCTTAACATTTTCAGGCATATTTGGTTTAATAATATGGTTTTTTAGGTTCAACTACCTATTTTTAATACTTATCTCATCATTACTACTTTCAACAACATTTTCAATTAAGCTTCTATTTAGTTCTGCTGACAATGTAAAAGCTGATCTGAGCCATGATTTAATTAAAGCAAGAAAATCTCTTTCATATCTTGTAAGTAGAGATACATCTCAACTTTCTCAAGAAAATATTATTTCAGCAGTTATTGAAACCTTAACTGAAAATATAACCGATTCAGTTGTTTCACCCATCTTCTACACTTTCATTCTTGGAGTTATTGGTGGAATTGCTTATAGAGTTGTTAACACTCTTGATGCAATGATTGGATACAAAAATCCTAAAAATATTAATATTGGATGGTTTCCAGCTAAACTAGATGATGTTTTAAACTATTTACCAGCAAGAATTACTGGTATTCTAATTGTAGTAGCATCCATAATAATTAAACTTAACTGGAAAAATGCATATAAAATAATGATTAGAGACGCTAAAAAGACCCCCAGTCCTAATTCTGGATATCCAATGTCTGCGGCTGCGGGGGCTCTTGGTATACAACTAGTAAAACCAGGATATTACTTCTTAGGGGATGATATAAATCAGCTAAAATCAGAAACAATAACTGAAACTATTCTACTTGCAAAAATTACCATAATTCTCTTTTTAATAATCTCAAATTCTTTATTTTTTTTATTAATAATACTTCTCTACTAGAAAAATCTTTGAATATCATGTAACAAAATTAATATTGAAGATTAATTAATTATATTCTTAGAAAAACTTTCTGAATATATTATCTGGGGTAAAGATGAAAATAGCACTAATTAGTTTAACAAAAAGTGGTAAAACACTTGCAATGCATATTTCAAGTGCTCTTAAAGAGGATCATACTGTAATTAGGGTAGATACTTTTCATAAAAATGTTAAACATACTTTAGAAAATATAATCCACAATTATGATTGTATCGTTGGCATTATGGCCACGGGTATAATGATAAGAAATGTTTGTCAGTTGATAAAGGGTAAAAATGACGATCCTGCAATTCTAATAATTGATGAAAAGGGTAAACATGTAATTAGTCTTCTTTCTGGACATTTAGGTGGCGGAAATGATTTATCAATAAAAATAGCCGATATTATTGACGCTGAACCTATAATAACTACTGCAACAGATGTTAACGATAAATTTGGGGTTGATTGCTTAGCAAGAAAGTATTACATGAATATAGACGATGTTTCCAAAATAAAACATATAAATTCAGCATTATTAAACAATGAACATGTTAAAATCACTTTTAATTCCAAATATGAGTTCATATGGGAAGATGTGAAAGTGAAAAATTGTTATGATAAAATTATAAATCAATCAGGATTATTAGAAGTTTCATATGGTTCTGTTACTCTTAATTTAGAGCCTAAAAAGATAGTCGTAGGTATAGGATCTAGAAAAAATATTGATTCATATTCAGTGGTTAATGCTATTAAATCGGCAATGAATATCCTTGATTTACCAATTAAACGTATTAACTCAATAGCTACTGGTTATATGAAAGAAAATGAGAAAGGAATAATTAATGCTGCAGAAGAGTTTGGTATTCCACTAGAGATAATTTCAGATGTATTAATGAAAAATTTCAAAAATAATGATTTAAGTCGTTCAGATTTTGTAATGGAGAAATTTGGAGTCCCTGGTGTATGTGAACCATCATCTTTAATTGCAGCTGGCGATGGATCAACTCTAATTCTTCGAAAAACATCTTATAATGGCGTTACTGTGGCCGTTGCAGTATCTAAAAATTAAAAAAAATAATCATTAAGAAAATTGGTTTTATCATACATTTTTCAAAAACCTTTTTAATCAGAAGATATAAAAACACATGGATATAACTTATATATTATTATTTGAATTTATTAAAGTATCAATTAAACTTAAAAATGGAGGCATTATTATGACTCAAGACGCATTTGATCGTTGTAATCAAATTTTACAACATATAACTGAAGATACAAGTGTTCCAAGAAACATTAGAAGGGCAGCTGAAGAATCAAAGGAGTTATTATCTAAGGATGATGACGAACCAACGGTACGTGCAAGTACTGTAATTTCTATATTGGATGAGATCAGTAATGATCCAAACATCCCAATACATGCCAGAACACTTATTTGGAATGTTTTAAGTGAATTAGAGTCTATTCGCCACTAAGTACCCTTTTTATGAACTGAGTTTTTGCACTTTCTTCAACGAATTCAGCAAGAATAGAAGCTTCATCTAAATTTTTTCCAAGGGCAACAATGCCATGTCCCTTTAAAATAACTACATCTGTTTTTTTCAAGGCTTTTGAAACAGCTTCTGCAAGTTCAACACTCCCTGGACGATAATAATCGACAAATGGGATAAATTGAACTTTAATCGGACCGAAACCCTCAATTCGCTCTATTTTTTCACCTGCAAAAGCGAATCCCGTAGCAATTGGGGAATGTGTGTGCACTACCGCATTTATGTCAT
>PMMY01000301.1 GCA_003162655.1 Methanobacterium sp.
TATCTTCTTAACAACTCATTCAATTCATCCACTTTGTAGAGCATATCTTCATCCATGCCCATAATATCATCATTTTTCAAGCGATTTAATGATTTATTAATTGATTTCATAATTGAGTATATCAGAAGAGTGGGTAGACTTATCCTGGCAATTCCAATATTTTCTAAATCCCCAATTGAAAAATTATTTATGTTATATGGCATTCCTGCTGCTATGCTAATCGGACCTTTAACTTCTTTATTAAGGGTTTTAACCTCTTCGAATGTTTCAACATAGGGAATAAATGCCATATCAGCACCTGAATTGAGATAAATATTTGCACGTTCCACTGCAATGTTTAATGACTCCTCACGATTTCCTGAGGATCTAAGAGCATCTGTACGGCCGTTAATAATAAAATCTGAAGTTTCAGCAGCTTCAGCAGCTTCCCTTGCTGCATAAATCTTTTCCACCATCAATTCTTCATTGATGATCCTAATCTCTTTATCATCATCCAGCTTTTGATCTTCTATGTTCAAGCCTGCAGCTCCTACGTCAATAAACATTTTTACAGTTTCCAAAACAACTTTTGGATCGCCGAATCCATCCTCTGCATCTGCCATCACTGGTAAATCCACAGCATCAACGATCTTACCAGTAATATGAACGTTATCTTGTCTTGANNGCCAATTAACCTAGCACTTAAAGGGTCATAGGCATCCGGCATGACAAGAGTTTTTCTAGCAAAAATGAGTTTTTTTAGCTCTTTGCTCTTCATTTTATCACATTAATTTCGTTAAAACTGATATTTCATAATTCGGTAATGTAAAAGGATTATATCATTCTTCAATTTTTCCATTTTAAGAAGTTTCAGGTCTAAAACTCCCTCTGTCGATGTTAAATCCGTTGCAATGTATATGGAATTGGCCAACGTTCCACCAACCATAGCTGGGTGAACTAGTACATATATCTCATCTACCAGATCATCCCTTAGGAGTACACCATTCAATCTACCTCCACTATCAACTCTCAGGCTTTTAACTCCAAATTGGGTGTAAATTTCTTCAAGAGCTATACCTAAATTAACCTTTTCATATCCAATTACCATGTACTTTATGAATCGTTCATCTAGAAAGTTCAGATATTCTTGAGGGGTAGATCTGGAACATAAAACCAGGATATCTCTAAATAATCCGGTTCTAATAACTTCGCTCCAGACGTGTATTCTCCCTCTGCTGTCTGGAACGACCAATAATGGTCTGGAATCATTTTTGTCTACTTCAGGAACTTCAAAATTCTCAGATTCATGTAATTCATCAGATTTTATATTGAAATTCCTAAGTAAAGTATCAGTGCCCATTAAAACNNCCATCAAGACTAATATAATTGTATATTATTACTTTTGGTAGCACAAATCCCACCTCATTGTTGTTGAAATTTAATCTTCAATAAATATTTTAATCAAATTTTAATTAAGGATTGTCTGTGACATTTAATTCTTTAATCTTGGTTCCATCACTCCAAAAACCCATTAATCTCTGTTGAGTCGTATTCCCCAATGCATATTCCCTGTTTTGGCCATAAAAAGCTGCATTGTATAGACCATCAAAAAGTTTCCATGTCCCATAAAAATCCTGGGCATTGGTTAATAATGTCAAGTTATAATTTCCAACAACAATTGAAGATGCGAGTGGGAAGAAGTGATCTGCTGTTATGGGAGGATAACCGTATTTGTCCGTAATCATCATCACAAAATCCTTATTTTCTTGTGGAATCTGGAGAGTATTCCTTATAATCATCCTTGCATCATGATCACCAACCCAGTTGTCTTGATCCCCCGCCATGGTCAGTAGCAAAGTATTTGGAGGTATATTCGTTAGATTTTCAAGAACTGGACCAGTAGGGTCAGTTGCTGACCTTGATTTTCCAGGTTCCACAGCAAAAACTGCCAAAGGCTGTGGAAGCCCATTTGAAGCTGCAACTGATGCTATGTTTACGCTTAGGAGGCCACCCACTGAATGTCCTACAATTGCGAATTTATCTAGCTGAGGCTTTATATGGTTTCCAGATTCAAGCACTTTAAGAGCCTCTTTAATGGCTTTGACAGAATTAGGAGTAAAATTATCCGATGGAGTTGCAAGATCCTGTTGGTATCTTGGATAAATAACTATGTTACCCTTCTTAACCAGGTGATATATCCAGGCACTGTAAAATGTCGGCGTTATTGCTCCCCATCCATGCATAAAAACAATGACAGGTGCAGATTGAGTAGTTTTTGAATCTGGTTCAAATATCCAGTACTGGCTCTGCCCCTCACCATATGTAGTTACATTAACCCCGTTGTACTGATAATCTGCACCACCAGGACCAGAATTTGGCTGATCAGGCTGAGATGGTTTCTGTTTCTGTATTGCAAGTGACAGTGGAACTGCTGTTAAAAGGATTATCAAAACAACTGATATGATAATAAAATAAACTCCCCATCTCTTCATAAATATTATCTTAATTTTAAATTATAAATTTTAACCTATATTGGAATTTAATAGATGATAATTCAATAGTTGAATCAATACTTCAATGGTAATAAATCATCTTTCAGAGACTCATTATTTATCCATCTTCTCAAAACCCAATTAAAGAGCTTAGAATCTTCTAAATTCCATGTGTGTCCTAATTTAGGGGCCATATACCCAATAGATGTAGGAAGCGACGTTATTAAATCATTCGCAGATTCTTTGATGATTTTGTAGTCTTTCTCTCCTGTCATTACAAGAACTGGTGCTTTGACATTTTCAAGGNNTTAAACTTGTCAAAAAGATTTTTTGGCATGTTATAAGTTCTCATATTAGCTTTTATAAAAAAATCTGTATCTTTTACAGGTTCATATACCTTAATTGCGTAATTTAAAAGTTTTAACAATGTTTCAGATTGCTTGATACTACGGATCAGAGTACCACTTATCAGAGCATGTTCAACTAATTCCGGAGCTTTGCTTAGAATCTGAACGATTATCTGGGCGCCCAAGGATATTCCAACTAGATTTGCCTTCCCATTAATGGTATGTTCATGGATTATATCTAATACAATTTCTGCGGAATTCTCAATGGTGAAAGGTTTTACTTCACTGCTAAGTCCATGCTCTGGAAGATCCGGGACAATGCAGTGGTAATCACTGAATGCTTTTAACTGATCATCCCACATCCAACCCGCCATTGCACCGCTGTGAAGAAATATAATAGTTTTAGCATTCTCTAAACCTGTTTCTTTGATGTATAAATCCATTACAAACCCTTTATAAAGTTTTAAATATTATTTAATAATTTTATTCATTCATTAGCGGATATTCCATACCGTAGGTTCCTGCAGACTTACCAAGCCATATGAAGCGTTCTCACCACAGACCTTGAATCCGGTTTTTTCATATAACCTTTTAGCACTATCATTCTCAAATGTGACATCTAATAAAACTCTATTACACTTCTTAGCCTTCCCAAGATAAAAGAACTTTTTAATAATTCTGTACCAATCCCTTGGCCCCTTAAATCATTAGAAACAACCAAATTACCTATGTAGAGATCATTATTATCTATAGATGATGCTGTTATCTTATCATATATTGGTTTGACTAGTGTAAGTTTTAAAAAATTAGGGAAGTTCATTGCATTCCAGTATGCTTTAGTTTCCTCAAAGCATTTTATTTCATCTCCCTTAAAGGCAACAAGAATTCCCATAATTTTCCTTTTATTATCTTCTCCAATATAGACTTGTTCATGACCATAACTATTTTTACCAACAATATCAGTTTTTTGAGTTTTTTAATAGCAGGAGTCCTATTTTTATCCAGAAAAGTCCCAAAAAGATTTTTATCTNNATAAACCCAAATGGTTCCACTCAATTCATGATTTAACAACCTATATAACATTCACACTATAAATAAAAGTTCATGGAGAGTAAACGATTCGTGCTTCTGGACATAGATTATATCACAGAGAATGATAAGGCCGTTATTAGATTGTTCGGTAAACTTAAAGGAGATGAAGAGGGTAAATCCATAATTGTCCTTGACAAAAGTTTTAAACCATACATCTACGTCGTCCCCAATGATGAAGAGCAATGCATAGAAGATTTAAATGAATTTGACGTTGAAATGGTTGGATGGGCTCGAAAAGGGTACATGGGTGAGAACAAAGATTTTTTAAAGGTTACACTTTACCATCCACAAGATGTACCAAAACTTAGGGATAAAATTAGAAGTATTGACTCTGTAAAGGACATAATGGAACATGACATCCCATTTTACCGAAGATATCTTATAGACAAGGCCATATTCCCAATGGCCGAAGTTTTAGTCAATGGTGAGTGTTTAGATAATAATTCAGTGAATTTTATGTGTGAAAGTGATGTTTGTGTATTTGAGATGAAAGGTGATCCAAAGCCAATTGATTCCGAATTCCCTGAATTGAAAACTTTGAGTTTCGATATTGAAGTCCACAATCCAAAAGGAATGCCTCAGGCAGAAGAAGATCCTATAATCATGATAAGTTTATCAAGTAACCAAGGACTTCAAACGGTACTTTCAACCAAAAAATCATCCCTCGAATTTGTTGAAACCCTTAAAACCGAGGCCCATATGCTTGAAAGATTTGTAGAGATAGTTAAATCTGAAAATCCTGATCTTTTAATTGGTTATAATTCAGACAACTTTGATATGCCATACATTCGAGATAGAGCTACCAAACTCAACGTAAAAATGAGAATTGGAACAGATGGATCTGGGCTTAAATTTATGAGAAGAGGTTACACAAATTCTGCCCTTGTCAAGGGAAGGATACATGTTGATCTCTATCTTTTAAGTCGAAGATACCTCCAACTTGATAGATACACCCTAGAAAGGGTTTATAAAGAACTTTTTGATGAACAGAAAGTGGATGTACCTGGAGATGAGATATTTGAATATTGGGATGATGGTGGTGAAAAACTTAAAACCCTCTTCAAATATTCCCTAGATGATGCTGTGTCAGTTACCAAAATAGGGGAAAAACTGCTGCCATTAAGTATGGAACTAACACGTTTGGTTGGCCAACCCTTCTTTGATATAGCCAGAATGGCAACGGGTCAAATGGTCGAATGGTACCTTATTAGGAAAGCCTATGAAATTGGGGATATGGTCCCGAACAAACCTTCGTCATCACAGTATTCAGAAAGAAGAGGCAAAAAAGCTGAAGGAGGTTATGTGAAGGATCCTGTTAAGGGATTACACGAGAATATTGTGTCATTCGATTTCAGGAGCCTGTACCCGAGTATTATAATTTCAAAGAATGTTTCACCAGACACCCTGGTTTTAAAGTGTGAAAATGAAGAGTGTTACATTGCGCCGGAATTAGGACACAAGTTTCTTAAAAAACCTGTGGGTTTTGTTCCATCCATAATTGGAAACATATTAAAGGAAAGGGTAAAGCTAAAAAACCAGATGAAAGATGCAGTAAACCCTAGAGAAAAACAGGTACTTGATGTGCAACAACAGGCACTTAAACGGCTTGCAAACTCAATGTATGGTGTTTACGGATATTCAAGGTTCAGATGGTATAGAATAGAATGTGCAGAAGCTGTTACAGCTTGGGGAAGAGATTTTATTAAAAAAACCATGTTAAAAGCTGAAGAATACGGTTTTAAAGCTATTTATGCCGATACGGATGGTTTTTATGCCACATTTCTTCCAGAAAATGAAGATATATCTGAATAATGTTTCAGTATTAGACAGAATATGAAAAGGGCTCTTCTAAATAATTGATGTTCAAAATGAATATTTTACTTCGAAAATTGTCTGAAAGTTTCCTGAATGAATCTTAGAAAAGATTTTAAGGTCTATATATTTTTCAAAACAGTCAAATTCCTGTTATCTGATAAGACACTTAGAATATCAATAATTAGGATAGCAATAACCGAGTATAATAAAATATAATGAACTTGTTGGGAGATTATTAATGAATTATAAAGAATATTATGGAAAGGTATAATCCTCAAGGTTAGTTGTATTATCTGCATTATTATAAGTCTAACTCATTTAATAGGGATTAAACAACTATTTATCCTTTGATTAGTTTAATTATTTATGGATTATGTTGGATTGGTGAAGTACAAGATTTAAAAAGTCAATTCATAAAATAGCAGTAATAGAATATAAGGAATTATTAAAGGATTAGAAGACATTTAAATTATATTGTTATTCAGAGTTTAGTATTAATTTTTTTCCACACCATGCACAATAATTTGAACCTTTAGGGTTTTCTCTACCACAGAATTGACAAACACCCTCTATAAGAAATTCATCCCAATCTTTTTTATTTATATTAAAATTTTTAGTAAATTTTAACTTACCGCCACATTCACATTCAGAACTATAATCTTCGGGTTTTTCCCCATGTTTAATCTTATAATAGCTTTTACATTTTTTACAAATCAAAGAAGACATTCTTACACACCCATTTGGATTATATATACTTATTTTTTAGACTTTTGATAGTAGTTTTGCTTGGGTTTTGGTGCTTTTGGATTAAATTGGTTT
>PMMY01000212.1 GCA_003162655.1 Methanobacterium sp.
GGAGTATTAAAATCAGGTAGTGCAATCGGAGTTGTTGTGCCTGTCTGGTAAGCAGCAATCTGTGCATCTGTAATACCTGTGACCCAGTATTTAAGAGACATTTCAATTCCCTTGTTATAGGCATCCTGGGCAGTAATACCCATGTTCCAGCCTCTCAATGCGCCTTCGGCTCTTAAAAAATAGGCCTCAGCTGGCATCATAACTTCCCATGGGGTTTTGTCCAGGTTTGTAGGATCACTCCATCTCAGAGCCATAGTAGAAATATTATCATAAGCACGTGAAGGTGCTGAGATTTCGGGAACTGATAAACCATTCCTCATACCTGTATACAAACCCGTAGTTACTGCAGGTTTCCAGTAGGCAGATAATCTGGGATCAGCAAAACCTTTCAGGATACTTTCCATCGTAGCGCTCATGCGGAATTCATTCCATGGCAGCATGATAGGAAGGGGATTAGGGGAGGCGGATGTTACTGTGAGCTTGGCAACGTCAGCGTTGGTGAGCATAACACCAGCAGCTACTGCTTTTTCAGCCTGGGCTTTTGCCGTAGCAGGATCAACCTTGGCGAGCCTCATTGCTACCCGCAATCTCAGTGTGTTGGCAAAGGTTATCCATTTATTAACGTCGCCACCATAGATCTGATCATTTGCGCCATATGCATTTTCTCCAGGATAAGCAGCCAGTGTAGTGGCTACCGAATCGAGCTGGACAAAGAAATCAGTATAAATAGTTTGCTGCGAGTCGTAAGGAACGCTACGCTTGTTATTATTAACCTGAGTGTAAGGAATAGGCCCCCAGTAGTCAGTAAAACGCTGATAAAAATATACTTTCAGGATCTGTGCCAGGGCATGTTGTTTCTCAAATCCAGGTCCTTTTGTTTTCTGAAGAACAACCGCCAGGTCTTTTCCTGCACCACCATAGAAAGTAGTCCATGCAGCATCTGACCAGTCGGTATTCTGATTATGCCGGTCTGTTTGAAACTTAGTTTGCCAGTCCGAATAATACTGAACATAAAGATCNNTCTCAGCAATCTGCCAGCTATAGCCTCCATATAATAAGCCGTTGTATTCGGCAGAAGCATATTCGTTACCAACAGTCGCAGCGTCGATTTGCGCCAATACCCTTTGGTTGGTATTTATTTCCTTGAAATCATTTGTACAGCCGCTTAACCAAAAGGCAACCAGCAGGCCGGACAATAAGATATTAATTAATTTTTTTGTTTTCATAATTAATTTTTTAATTGCTTGGACTCTTAATTAAAAGGTAAGTTTAAGGTTCATGCCTATTGTCCTTGTTCCTGGCAGGCCAAATCCTTCAGTACCCTGTATGTTGGTATTACCTACCATCAGGTTCGGATCCAATCTTTTTGCTTTATTCACAATNNCCCAATAAAGCCTCCCTTACCCTGACGTTGGTTCCGTCATATTTAAACACCTCACCAACAGGAGTGTTTCTGCCTCCCAGAATCTGCCAGTAAGCTTCAGAGGTAACACTTTGTGTATTTGGAGTTTCACTTACTACATTACCGCTAGCATCCAGGGTTTGAACAACGCCTTTAACAACAAATCCTTCTCTTCCCTGAAGAGTATAATCTGAGAATCCATCGCTGGCAAGGTTGGCCTCCGTAAATGAGAAGACGTCGCCGCCAAAGCGGGCATCGATCAGGAAGCTGAAATCAAACTCCTTGTAAGTAAAAGAGTTCCTCATACCGGCAAGCATGTTAGGATTATAGTTCCCCATCGGAAGTGACTGCCCTGGGGTGAGCAAAGGTAAGCCTGTACTACCGTTAACAAGGACATCTCCTGCAGCATTTCTGAGGAATCCCCTTGTATAAATATCACCGAATTCATGACCTTCAACTACTTTTACTGTTGTCATCCACGATCTTCCACGTATAACATATGAGGTAAGTCCTTCGGATAATGATACTACCAGACTTTTGTTATGAGAGAAGTTAAAAGCAATGTCCCAGGTCAACTGACCGTCGAGAGGTTTAAGGTTCAGAGTACCTTCCCATCCGGTGTTTTGAAAATTACCGGCATTGATAAATTGATTATCGTAACCGGACGGAGACGGCAGAGGTACAGTCAGCAACTGGTTCTTACTGTTCGATCTGTACCAGGTAAAATCAAGACCTACCTTGTTCCTGAAGAACCGGATATCCATACCGAGTTCTTTAGATGTCGTTAACTCAGGCTTTAAATTTGCAGCAGGTTGTGTTCCGTTCCTGGTAGCAAAACCAAGAGCTCCGCCTGTACCGAAATTATAGATCGGATCAAGCCTATAAGNNATAAGGATCGGTATCATTACCTACCTGGGCTATTGATGCCCTTAGTTTGGCAAATGTGAACCACCCGGGCAGTGATTTTATCATATCCGATGCGACCCAGGTCAGACCGACTGAAGGATAGAAATATGACCAGCTGGTTGACGGCAATGTGGAAGACCAGTCATTTCGTCCAGTAATATCCAGAAACAGGTAGTTCTTATAACCCAANNTTCAGAGAAAAGTCAGGTGTAATATTGTGGTTGTAATTCAAAAGGAAATCATTATTCATTTCCGAATTGTTGCTGTTGCTTACATAATACTTCCCACGGTCGGCGATGGTGTAGGTATCGTTGTATCTTCTTGAAATTGAATTATCATAAATAAAATCAATAGATGTTCTTACCATTAAGCTCAGACCGGTTGCTATATCATATTTCAATGAGTNNAGCACGAGGAATTCTGTTAATCAACCAGTAAGGATTTTCTCCTCCGTTTGAATGAGGATTCCAGTAGTTCTGCAAAAGTGCTCCGCTGTTGTCGTAGTATTGATAATCTTTTGCCTGGTCGTTTGAAATATTACTGGGTTGACGCAGGATGGCACGCATAGGGTTAGCGAAATCATCACCCGTTGATACAGGATTATTAACCTGCTGATGGAAATAGGTGATTTTTGAATCGAAATTCAAAACTTTACCTAATTTGCCTGATACACGCAGGTTGAAATTATTACGATCAAGGTTATTACCCGGGATGATTCCAGTGGAATGTGTGTTGGTAGCGGAAAAATAGGCCTGCAAAGTTTCACTACCTGCTGTAAGGCCAAGTGAATTGGACATATTGGTTCCAAGCTGGAAGAAGTCCTTTTCATTATTTGGATGTGCAACATAAGGATATGTAGTACCATAGTTTGGAGAATTCACATTTGGTGTCCAGTGAGCAACCTGTGTCCCGTCCATTTTTGCACCCCAGTCAAATTCACTACCCTTGAAATATGTGCCGGCGCTTCCCTGTCCGTAAACATTCTGCATTTTGGTTAAAATAACAGGTGTTTCAACAGAGTAGTTAAGGGAGTATTCAACCCCTAGTCCTTTTCTTGGAGCACCTTTCTTGGTTACAATTATGATAGCTCCGTTATTTGCCCTTGTACCATAAAGAGCTGTTGCTGAAGGGCCTTTAAGAACTGTTATGCTCTCGATGTCTTCAGGGTTTATATTGGAGATACCATCTCCCCCTGCAACTCCACCATTTTCAGTGTCTGGCGTGCTGGCATCGTTATTAATCGGCGAACCGTCAACGACGTACAAAGGCTGGTTGTTTCCCGAGATTGACCTGTTGCCTCTGAGTACTACCCTGGTCGGTGAGCCAACACCGCTATTTGATTTGATAATATCAATCCCTGCAACTTTCCCTGACAGTGCGTTGGCAACATTAAGCTCTCTGGCCTGAACAACATCGGCCGTTGCCACATTCTGGGCAGCATACGTAAGTGCTTTTTTCTCTTTTTGAATACCAAATGCGGTTACTACTATTTCACCCAGCTGAGTAGATGCAGAAACCAGCATAACATCAATGACAGTCTTGTCCCCAACCGGGATCTGCTGGCTCGTGTAACTGATAAATGAGAATACCAGTNNGTATTATTTGGTACAGAGATAGAGTAATTACCGCCTACATCTGTAGTTTTACCAGTTGTAGTGCCCTGTATCAGCACATTTACACCTGGCATGGGAGAGTTATCCACGGCACTTCTGACAGTACCGGTCACTTTGTGTTCTTGTGCAAGTGAACTTGCACAAGTGAATAAAGTAAGAAAAGCAGCATAAAGTAGGAACTTTACCTGACTTTTCAAATAAGTTAGTAAGGGCTTCATTTTCATAAAAAAACGATTAGGGTTAAATAACTTTTATAAAATGAACAAAATGTATAAATAAGTCAAATAAAATTGACTTAGTACAGTAAATATAGAATTCTGCGCAATAAAAACCAAATCTTAAATTCATTTTTTAAGAGTANNACAAAGAATATTTGCAGAAATGTTGAACGAGTTTTAATACCATTTAATGGGCTGCTTATTGCTATTTATTATGATCGTTAAGGGTCTTTAAAACTGTTGAATAATTATTTTTAATATTGTCTGAAGTAGAATTTTCTATTATCCCTTGTACTTTAGCTGCTATCTCTTCCCTTTCGGATTGAACAATCCATCCGATGTTTTCAATCAGAGACTGAGAAACCGCCATACTTAATCTCTCAAGATCTTCGCGGTTATAGACATTCATTTTTTTCTGCTCCTCTAATATTATGTTAATGAGACTTTTATAGCCGTTAAGCACTACATTTAGACCAGATTGCATGCTGATATCAGACTCTTCTTTTGAATTCATGATTTTAGCAGCCAGTTTCAGCATTGTTGAGCGGACAAATAATTGGTATATATANNTTTATTGATAAAACTGCTGAAAACTGTTCCTGATTTTATACTGTGTTTTCGTGGATAACCTAATGGATTTCTTGCCCTCAGGACGTTTAATGTCGTCAGAACTTTCAGACAGTCATGATTTGAGTTTAGTTCAGGCAGATCAGGCATGCCCATTTTCTGATATTCCTTCGTTGTTAATGAAAGATCTTTTGTTGATGAATTTTTGCACGATCCGCTAAA
>PMMY01000065.1 GCA_003162655.1 Methanobacterium sp.
GTCAACCGTGACGGAGACAGGATTGCTCCCAGCCGCTACTGATGTTACGTAGGTCAATGCCCCTGTGGACCCGTCGATGGTATAAGCCGAGATATTGTTTGTACTTTTATTTGCTGTATAGGCAAATTTTGGTACAGTTGTACTACTGGTTCCCGCGCTGGTTGACGTAAAGTTGGCAACCTGATCCGTGTNNCTGTCACAGTGTAATTTCCATCATTTAGGTTATACAAAGTATATTTCCCGCTGGAGTCTGTTGTGGTCGACTCGCTATAGTCACCACTCAATGTGATTAATACGCCCGACGACACATCACCGGTTACTATGCCGGAAATATTGGCACCTTTAGCGCAACCAACGACCATCAGAATCATCAGCATAAGAAAATACAACACAACTTGATTTGAAACTCTTTTTTTATTTATAGTTATTGCGCTCCCCAAGAATGAATTAAAAATGATCAAATGGTTTTTAATGCATTTTAATAAACGAATGATATCCATATTCATCAATAATTCCCAAAATAACTAATGCCGAAATGATTTAAATCGATATAAAATTTTCTGTTCTTTGTAGGTTATTGATCTTTTCTTATGGAAATCGTTACCTTGAAATGAGACAATGATCAAAATCCACCTCTTTTGCTACCTCTTCTGCCACCTGTTCTATTTTCCGGATTTTTCTCCGGTTGTTGTTCCTTCTCAATTACATTAACATTATTGATTATAAAAGTGCACTTATAATAATTGCGAACACCATTAATCTGCAGANNCTTCAAGAGTGTCTTTTGCGTAAATAATAGTGGGAGGCTGAATATCGTTTCTTTCTTCATAGCCGATTCCAGAATGTAGTAATCTGTGTGTTACAGTATTCTCATCAATGAATTTCCCTTCGTCCCAAACAATCTTCAAGAAACTATAGGTTTTATTATGGACAACAAAACCTATATCATTAGGCGCCGGATGCCATTTTATTCTCACCATCTCATCTTCAAAATAAAATTTTTGAATTCCTTCCTCAATGACTGTTTCAATTCTTTGTTTTTCATATACCTTTTCAGTTCCAGTGGTTTTTTCCACGGAGAATAAAGATATATCATAATTTGCATTGGCAATTGTATATGGCCGGTCCGGTTGTTTCCACAATGATGATGATTCACAACTCACTAAGGTGGCAACAATTAAAGCGCAAAACAAGATAATAACTTTTTTACGCAAGGAATATGTTCTTTCATTTCTGTTCACAAATTGCTGCCACCTCTATGCTCACAGGTACCGTTAAAAATGTTTATTAGATTATTCTTTTTTCGCTTTTTGAACCTTGTTATCCTTTTGCTGGTCTTTGGTCATCTGGTGATGATGATGTGCCCATCTTNNTCGATTTTCATCTGCGCTTTCTTGTCTGATAATTGCTGGCGAAGTTCACTTATTTCCTTCTGCTTGGCAAGAAGTGTTTCATCATCTGTCTTGGGATCTGTGAAAAGTTTACGCATTTCTAACCTCTTTATTTCGATATTATATCTCAAATCTCTCGTGTCAGTATGGAAACGGTTTTTCAGCTCTTTCATCTTGATTAATTGCTGATCTGAAAGGTTGAGATGTTTTTTAAAACAGAATTCTTTGTGGGAACCAGCTTTCTTATCGGTCTGAGAGGCATATATCGGCAACACAAATGCTGCAGATACTATAAGGATAGCAGTAACGATAAATATATTTTTCATTTTCTAAAACTCCTTTCGCAAAAGTATTTTGATCATATTGACAGCAATAAATAGGCCAATCAGAACAACGTATAACAAGTGATTGATATTACTAAATATTATTTAAAAGTCGCCCAAATTTTATTTAACGATGGTGGATAAAATGTATCCACTTATTGGTATCCAGATGGGTAATAAATATGCAGGGAGGATAGAATTAGATTAATGGTATTATAGTAAGGGAAATCCATGTAAAAGGTATATAATAAATCTTTTCGTTTACCCAATTGAGCAGAATCAAGAAAGCTATGAACTTTGGCGTTACGATCTGCGCAGCAGTCTTGGAAAACGATGCAGCAATAGTTCAGATCATCATCGTGACGAATTGTCGAGGTCATTCCCGATTGTTTTCACTGTGGACATCATGTTTTATGCGGGATGGTAAGCGAGTGGCAGCAAAGAAAAAAATAAATGATATAAAAATGCTAATGCCAGCTATTGTGAAGGCGAGAGATGTTCCATGCCATAGTCCTACAAACCAACGACTGAAATCATCTACAACCACAGCTGCTTTTCCACCATAGAGTTCCAAATCACGCCTATATATTCTGGAATCTTCAGGCCTAATCGGATAAGCAGATCCATCTATGATTTCGTAACCCAAAACACTTCCCGAATAATCGCCAGCTGACTGATAAATCCAGATGGCGCTACCCAAACCGACAACCATGATAATGGCGCCAATGAGGATAAGGGTTTCGCGAAGATCTGCTATTTCCCATTTCATATTATCCCTGTTGTTACTGTTATATCTCTATACTAGTTTTATCCATCATACTGAAATATGTATCCCTATTCCAGCCTTTCTTTTCAAACAAATTTCTAAGTTAGTATGTTATATTTAGTTTATTTTTTTAAAATGTTGTCTGCGGTCTTTGATGATTAACGATTGAAATGTTGTATGAATTGGGAAAATTGAAAAAACAACCTTACAGGAAGAAGTCCTTGTTTCTTACACCTTGTATAATCAAAATCGTTT
>PMMY01000185.1 GCA_003162655.1 Methanobacterium sp.
ACTATTACAAACGAGTTTGCCATAAGATCACTTCTTTAAATTAATTTTATTTTTATTAAAAGATAAATTTGGGTAATTTTGAATTAATCTCTATCAATCATTCATTTAAAGTTAGTTGTTAATTATCAAGATCTAATTCCCATGAATTTCGAGGATGGTACTTTGCAATTCTTTATCTGACTCTGCTATTAAATCGATTCGATCCACATTAATATTCCGTTTATATAAATATTCAACCAGCTGTACGGGAGTAATATTATCGTCGATGTCAATTATTATTGCCTCAGCTTCATGGCTTATCTTGGTAGCACCAAATTCACTTAAAGATTCTTGAGCCTCCTTAATCTGAGAAGTTTTCACACGAATTGATCTAGTTTTCCTTGAGATCTGAGCAATATCTATTTTCATCCTTTGAAGCACGATCAGGACATGTCTTTCAAGTGCACCTTCCAGCACATCTACATCTATAATATCCTTACCTCTATTTATCCGAACTGCCTGACATATTTGTGCTACGTCCCTAGCATGTGCAAATGTAGGTTTAAGTCCTTCGCCACCATCATTACTTCGTTTGTAAACGTTCATAAATCTTTCAAAAATATTTTCATCGTAGTTTTCATCCAGATATTCAAGGTTCCTTCTGAAAACCTCTGCTAACTCAACGATATCTGGATTTTTAAGGAAAACGTGTAAAGGGGCCCTTCTTAAATGGGCTTCGTCCATTATACTAATATCCAGGTTGGTAGAAAAGGCAGGTATGAAGTTGCTGTGCACCACTACGGGAATTCCTCTCACATAGACCACATCCCTTCTATTTTCCATAGGAACTATAAGCCTGTTTAAAATGAGTTCATGGTCGTCTCGCTGTCTTCCAAGATCATCTATTAGGAGTATCCCTCCATTAGCCTTTATTATTGGGCTTGTTTCATAGACTCCTTTCGTTATATCGTAATTGGTTTCGAGCTTGTTTAAATTGAGTTCAGAACCGGTTAAAACAAATGGGGCGTGTATTTTAACCCATCTAGTATCTTCAGGTTGTTCTGATGACATCTTATGAAAATCAGGATCGTAAATTTGTATCACTTTCCCACCGAATTCAACAAACTTTGGAATCACAATTGGTGGTAAGAGATCTGACATTTTACCAGTGAGAAATGTTTTACCAGTTCCTGGAGGTCCGTATATGAATATTCCTTTTCCAATAATACATGATTCAATAAGGGATTCTTTTGCATATTCAACGCCCACAACATCCATAAATGTTGATTCAACAACTTCTGGAGGTATTTCTATTGGATACCTATCCTTTAATTGAGCGTCCATTATGGCATAATAATTATCGTAACTTAC
Source organism: Methanobacterium sp. (assembly GCA_003162655.1). GTDB lineage: Archaea > Methanobacteriota > Methanobacteria > Methanobacteriales > Methanobacteriaceae > Methanobacterium_B. The sequence continues at coordinate 1,351 of PMMY01000185.1, forward strand.
AGGTGCAACACCAATATAAGGATTTTCTTCAGCTATACCCCTATTTTTTTCCCTACCCTTTTTTGATATGCTGTACTGAACACTTGAAAAAAGAAAACTACCACTAACAGGGGCGCATAAACCTTCTTTTTCAAGCTTGCTCAGGGATTTTTCCAGAATATCCCAATGAATGCATGTTATATCAAATAATGTGCTGGTTTTCACTGTACCGTAACTTGTTATGATCTTCAGTATTAGGTCATTAACAAATGATTCTGATAGTTGAATTTCTTCAAGTGTTTTAGGTTGTTTAAGGATTTCGAAAATATGTTCCATTTTAGAATCATGATAATAATTCATTCAACCACCTTATTTTGGAATAAATATCATTTCTAATTATTGTTATAAAGCATTAATTGTTTAAAGTTTGTCAGCATTTTACATTATGTCTTTGACTTGTCCAATATCTGATATAATATCTAATTTTAAACCCCTTTTTTCAATAATGGCTCTTTCAGAGTCCTTTAATTCAGTGGTTAAAAATACTGCAGACATACCTGCATCTATGGCACCTAATACATCGTCGTTAAAACTGTTACCTATCATAACAGAATTTTCAGCTTTGCATCCCATTGTTTTCATGGCTAGCTCAAATATAGCGATATCAGGTTTTTCAACCCCTGCTTCCTGGGAAGTTATAACAGAATGGAAAAAATGATGTAGACCAAGTCTAACAAGTTTTTCATATTGTTTAATGGTTATACCGTTGGATATTACCCCCAGATGGTATCCTCTGGCTTTGAGATGGATCAGTGTTGACATTGTCTCTGGAAACAGTCTTAAAAGAGCGAATTTGACGTTGTGATAGGTGATCATTCCAAGGGCTATTAAAAGTGGTTTTTCCTCACCAAAAACTCTCTTTGTCAGGACATTCAAGTGCTTATCATAGTTTGAACCTTTTTCTTTAATGATCTCCCTTAATAAATCATAAGCTTCATCGGGTGATAATGGTAGTCCTGCATCAATCATTACATTTAGTGCAGCTTTTCTAGCCAGTTTTGCAAATCCTGAAGTATCATACAATGTATCGTCAATATCAAAAAAAACGGCTTTTATCATGTTTTCACCATCATTTTTAAAGATAAGAAGTTAATTAAAGAATAGAATAGATAATTAAAATGGGATGAATCAAGATAATAATATGTATTGGGAAGACAATCAACTAAAAATGACTTTTTTGGGTTGTTTTCATGATCTTGGTGGAAAAATAATTCTAACAACTTTATCCCTCTTAATGTGTTTATTTAATATTATTCCGTTCAACCAAAAAATGCATCCAAACTGCTCTGTTTTTCTTTATGCAATATATCTTCTTTTGAGTAACCAATTGCCTCAATTATCCTTGAAACCGCAGGAAGAACTTGGTTTTCAATGTAGTAATTGGGGTCATAGTTGGAAACATCAACATCTTCCAATGGGATTGCACGCTTGCTGATAGGTTCTTTTCCTCTAACAACAACGTAACGGATGATAGCTCCCCTGGCAACATTTCTTCCACATGCAATGGATTTTTTTGCTGCTAAAACATGAGGGGCCATTTGAACGTATTCTTCTGGATTTCTGGTAAGCTGAGTATGTATTACGAGATCTTCAAGGGGAATTTTACCTTTTTTAATCTCTTCAATAATTTCTTGGATGATTTTCGTAGCCTTTTGTGGAGAAGCTTCTTCAAGAATGGCCCTTAATACTTTTTCTTGGGTTTTTTTGGCTACTGGTGCCCAGTCACGCCTAACCAGTTCCAGACCTTTTACAACAATGTTACTATTTTCTATGAGGGCATATCTTTTCTTTGTAACAAAGAAACCCCTTTCATAAAAACCTTCGTATTCGAGTTCCATTCCTTCAGGAAGGTTTTTATTTACATCCATTAGGAACTCGTTTACTTTCGCTAAAATTTCATCATTCAACAAGCACACCATTTATCATGCCGTGCTGGCCTGGCCTTGAGGTTACTTTAACCTTACCGAGACTAGTATCTACAACGGCTCCTTTGGTTATGATATTACGTCTAACAAAGTGAGTATTTGCTGTGTTTTCAACAACGGTCATGATCTCTGCAACCTGTACTTTATTGGTTTTAGGGTCCACAACGTTAATGTTTTTGTCATTTGCCAGTCTTATTTTCTCGTTACCGCCTTTTGTTCTAATAATTTTGACTTTACGATCTCCGATCTTGGTATCTGCTGGGTCTCTTCCAAATTCCATATTTCTTTTGTTTCTGTAGGTCTTCGCACGAGCACCACTTGGTTTTCTTAATGATTTTCCTTGCCAAATTGCCATTATTTCACCTCTAAGCTTAAAATGTAATTTACTCATATTCATGAAAATATCATGTATGATCTTCAATTTTCAACATTAATTCATTATCAAATT
>PMMY01000166.1 GCA_003162655.1 Methanobacterium sp.
GAGTTTTTCAAGCTTAATTTTGGCCTTTCTGAAATTTCTTAGAAAACTATCTTCTTCGGTTATTGGTGTAATTTCAAGACCCAATTTGCGATGCTCTTCTATCCAGTCTTCTGTAAAGACAGGAATATCTATTTTGATAGGTTCTTCTGTTGGATTAACAACTATTAAGTTTCTGTAAGGGAACTGTGTTTCAACTATGTATCCACCAACACTAACTATGTGCATGGGTCTAACAACGAACTTCATGACAATCACCTTTATTAAATTTTCAATTATTTCTATAATATTCTTACAAATAATCCTTAAATTAACCATTTAGGTTAATAAAATGAATTTAAAGGAATGATGCTATTATTGCCAGTATTCCAATAACAGACACGCCCGCAACTGTTGGATAAAACTGTTTATAAGTAAATATAGGGGAAAATGCACTCATAACTGCCATTAATATTGGGAATATCAAAGCAACCGCTATAGTCACTAATATTGTCCAACTAAACAGATTTGGAGGTATTCCTAGAAACAAGGTAGTAAAAATACTTGCGAGGACAAACATTAAGAAACCTCTGGTGATATAATTGTATGCCCTGTATTTAGCTGCATATTCCATTAAAGGTCCTTCAATAACATCTGCTTTGGTTTTTAGAATCGCGAATGGGTATTCATTTAAGAGTATCATGTAACCTATGAAGAAAACTATAGCACCTAAAACGCCTGCTAATGTGAAAAGTACAGGTCCGTGAATTTGCTGATATGCTACGATACCACTAAGGTATATACTCTTTGACATTGCAACAGGTACGAACAATGCAATGTACAATGGAAACGATCCAAAGGCTATTAATCTGAATGCTCTTAGTGAGCTGAGTTCTTCCAAGTAAGATCTAGGGGTATCTGGATGTTTAGCTCCTTTAACAATGTCTGGAAATGGCATTTTAAGCGACATAACCGACTTTGAAAGTGAACCCATAAACATGTAGATTACTTCTTCAATCTTCAAAAGACCTACAAGAGCTATGATACTTGTAAATGCAGCAAACACATAGAGTTGTGGTATTGTAAGTAATAATATAAACAATACAGATAAAAAACTTATTATTGGAAGGGCATTATACAATTTAGGCATAGGTGAGTTGGGATTAATTGTTTCCTTAAAGAAAAATTTGATAGGTGCCATAATACCTGCACTGGATATTGGCGGGCCAACTCTCTGCTGTATTCTTGCCTGTACGAACTTCCTTTCGATGCCTGGAAGCCATACACTGACTAATAATGCCACTATTAACGTTCCAATTACGGCGATTAGGGAATTTAGTGCTGTCATCATGATCTCCTTTTATATTTTGATTATCTGGATTGCACGATCAGTGCATGTGAAACAAGGATCGCACTGAACTATAGCAAGTTGTGCATCTGTAATATGGTGGCCAACAGCAGCGTACTGCATTGCACCAATATTGGTAATTGAAGGTGTTCTTATTATGCAGTTTCTAACTCTTCCATCTTCAAGAGAGTAGGAATGATAGAGTTTACCCCTTGGAACCTCGATATAACTCTTGGTAATCGGTGCATCCTGCATCTCCCAACTTCTGTTGGTTATTTTACCAGCAGGGAGATTATCAAGTGCTTGTCTTATTATTTTTATAGCCTCTGGAATTTCAAGAACCCTCACAAGAAGGTTTGATTTAACATCTCCATCGTCCTGAGTTATTATATCGAATTCAAATGGGTCATAGGATTCCATTTCCCGCCTGAGATCAATTTCCACACCCGTAGATCTTAGTGTTGGGCCTGTAGCAGCCAGTTTAATAGCTTGTTTCTGTGATAAAACACCTACTCCCGTTATACGCGCCATGATCATTGGATCGGACACAAATCTATCTGCAAATTCTAATATTTTCTCCTCGATTATATCCATACCTTCCCTGATCTTTTGTATCCTCATTTCATCAAGTTCACAACGGGGTCTAATACCGCCAATTATGGAAACTCCATACTGTACCCTGTTACCCCCGATCATCCTTAAAAGTTCCATTACTGTTTCACGTATGTAGAAAAGTCTCATTGCAAAGGTTTCATGACCTAATACTTCACTTCCATGGGCCAGATAAAGCATATGACTGTGTAAGCGTTCTAGTTCTTCCATAATAATCCTTATGTATTGGGCCCTTTCAGGTACATCAATCCCAACGGCCTTCTCAGCAACCAGAACAGAGTTCCATATGTGGCTGTTGGAACAGATACCACAAATTTTCTCGGTCAAACTATTGGCTTTTTCAACAGGCAGACCTTCCATTATTCTTTCAATACCTCTGTGATTGATTCCTACCGTTATTTCAGCATCCCTTACAATTTCATCCTCAACAAACAATCTAACCCTGTAGGGTTCTATTGCTGCTGAGTGTACTGTTCCCATAGTAATTTCTGTTTCGATGACCTTTTTATCTGTCATCTTATTATCTTCATTCATAAATACACCTTTCACTTCTAATTCATCATATACAATTATTGCAAATTTGATTTTATTATTATTTTGCGTTCAATAAGAGTGGAAGTGCAGCAACCACACCTGATAATATGTCTTC
>PMMY01000057.1 GCA_003162655.1 Methanobacterium sp.
AATATGAATAAAATGAACCGAAGGACACTATTGAAATATGCCGGGACAGGCATAGCCGCCGGAGCGTTTGCCGGCTCAATTGGAAAAGTAATGGCGGCAGATTTATCTGATGCCAGTGAACACTCCTCTAATTCCGGGTTCAAAGGCAAAATCCCCTTTTCATTGATTATTGATGACGGATCTCCTGTTGATCCCCTATTTTATGAGCTCCCGGGTTATGAGACACCCTTTCTCGTTCCCGCAAAATTCACCAGGCGTGTTGCAGATACTTTTGACCATTTCAATCTTCGTGGAAAGTTTACCCTGATACCTATGCCAAGTTGTCTCGGCCGTATTGATCAGTCGCTTCAACGGGTACCACAGGATCATCTGATCGAGTTTCTCAAGCTTATGCGAGAGAGGATTGCTCCAAAATTTGACATAACCCCCGAATTCCTGACCCACTTAAGTTCATATGATCTCAAAACCGGGAAATATCAACGTCATCTGTACGAAGATTCCTGGATTTCGCAGGCGCCAGAGGAAGAAATTGTTGAATATTTTACTCTTGCTTTCACCATTCTCCGAAATGTAGGCATAGAATCCACTGGAATTACATCTCCATGGGTCTCCGGTATAGATGTTGAAAATAAGTATGCTAAAGCTCTCGGAGATGCACAATGGAATGTTTTCAAACGAAAGCTCACATGGTACTTCCTGCATGCGGCATCAGATAATGAGCCCCCGGTTCAATGTTCTGTCGAGTACCGGGATCCTGAGCGTGGTCAGGTTGTTGTAAGTGTGCCGTCAAACGCCGGTGATATATTCTGGTCCATGGACAANNCGGACAAAAAGGTGCGGCAGAAAATGATCAATGATGGCATTGACAGACTTCTTTCTCCTGACGGCAAAACAGGAAGGATACACCAGTTAATAGAATCAGGCTTTCCTGTTGTGATAGTAACTCACTGGCAGTCACTCTTTACACAAGGGACCGAACAGGGACTGGAAGGACTGATAGTTCTTGCCGATCGCATACAAAAGGTTTTGGGAACAGGTTTCGAATGGGTTACATGCTCCGAGATGGCAAGGAGATACGTTGAATCACAGGGCTAACTGAAAGATTCTTCAGGGAAGGTTCATTAGCTACCCTTCCATAATTGATTTTAATCAATTAATATTATCTTGTGATCTTCCCTTTTATTTCCGGCTGAATATTGCCGGGCATATTGCTGTAGTGGATACCCACTGAAATTTTATCCTTATCAAATTTACAGTCAATTGTTTCTGTATGCGGACTCTCAATATATCGGAGCACCAGTTCAAGTGTATTAATATCTTTCCACCCGAAACTCCCTGTCACTATATCTGCAGGAAGACCTGTATGATGAGCCTTTGCATTTAATAATAAATTGGGACCCGGCATGGATGTTTCACCGGTTATCCACCTGCCTGATCCAAAANNGCATATATTGTCATTAAACTGAAAATTCATATTTTTCAGATGTTTATCATTGGACTCAAATACGAACGTTTTACCTGAGATCCGGGAAGTAACAGAAGATCCGTTGCCTGGTGCCGGCAACGGAAGCGCCAGAGAGGCTAATTGTTTATTCAGTTGCTCGGTCAATGAAACATTCTCTGTCAGTGTTCCGGATTTAATAGCAGGGAGTAAATGCTCCCAGATGAGATTCAATTCATCCTGCATATCATCTGTTTCAGCTGTAATTGCAATTACTGCATCCTGATCAGGTAAAACTATAATATACTGGCCATAGGCGCCGTCGGCACGGCNNTGCCTGCAGCGCCACATCTGGTAACAATATCCCTGCATCCAGTCACTGGAATCCTTCTTGGACTGAGGGGCTTCCGGTGCCTGGAAAATCTTCAGGGATGTAGCTTCTTCAATCCATGAAACCGGGAGCAATTGCTTTCCATTCCATCTCCCTTTCTGCAAAAAGAGTTGTCCGAATTTAGCCATGTCTTCTGTTTTAAGTCTTAATCCCCAGCCTCCGGTATTGATCCCATGCGGATCTACCTCCCAGTCCATCCCTTCAATTGATAATGGATCAAAGAGACGAGGCTTAAGAAAATCTATAACTTTTTCGCCCGTAACTTTCTGAACAATGGCAGAGAGCATGTATGTAGCCAGTGTATTATAGAGAAATTTCGTACCAGGCTCATGCACGACAGGGACTGCCAGGAATGATTTTACCCAGTTAGTGTCACTTACTACCGTTTTAAAAGTCGGATCCGGATCTTGTCCTGCTGACATACTCAAAAAATCCTTTACTTTCATGTCTGATAAAAATGGCCCTACAGTATCCGGTAGCACATCCCGAAAGAAGGAGATTACCTTATCTTTGACTGAGAACCGGTGTTCACTTACCGCAAAGCCCACTGCAGTAGCTGTAAAGCTTTTGCTTGTCGAGTAGAGTGTGTGTTTGAGTCCAGGTTTATACGGATCCCACCATCCTTCCGCAATGACCTTTCCATGCCTGAGAAACATTATACTATGAAATTCATTAGAACTCTTTGCTGCAGCGTCAAGGAAATCTATTATTCCCTGTGAAGAAACGCCCTGTGCTTCGGGAACGCTTCGGGGAAGCGACGCTGATGTTTGCTCTTTCTTACAACTGCCGAATAGAA
>PMMY01000140.1 GCA_003162655.1 Methanobacterium sp.
CATAATATTTGGTCTTCAATATCTTTCCTGAAACAGGAGCCCTCTGTACATGGACATCAAAAGGTGACATAAAAGTGCTTATGAGAATTCCCTTTTCACCATCATTTAATATATGTTTCATAACCGGATCGTCTTTCGAATTAACAATTTTCAAACAGTCTATTTTACCCTTCAGTATCTTACCATCAGCAGGTGCTACGACAACCCCCACATCAGCGGGAATATTCCTATTAGGATCCCTGAAAAACTGCATAATAAATGCAATTGCCGATAATATGATAAAAGTGATGAAGAAATATCCTAAAAGAAATGGTAACACAGCTATAGTTAATAATATTCCAATTTTTTTTAAAGTTACTCCCCTAACAAACACTACGATGTCCCCTTTAATAATAACTTTGATAATTTTAATAATAATTTTATAAACTTTTATCTTAAAATCTAATCAAATAATGTAATCCTATTAAATTTACTATCTATTAAATATCATTATTCGTGAAAAGTAAGATTTGATAAATTTTGGGAATATTTAAGTTTAATATAGAGAGTTATGGGTCAGATTAATCATATTATATCCGTTGATATCAGATATTATCTAAAACTTTATATATAGTAATATTGAAAGTGTTAAAATCAATACTAGAATTGTTATAATAATAATAATTTAATAATATTTTTAAACAACATTATGCAAAATTTTTGTATTCTCAAAATCTTTTTAACAATTTTTTTTATAATTAAAAGAAAATAAAATATATCTTTATTAAAATTTTGAGGACAATTATATACTAATAACAGATTTAAAGAGAGATAATCAATTATTCCTAAAAAAATTCTCATGAAAGTTTAATTAATAGATTGTTATAATTAGGATAAATTGTATAGGTATATAAAGCTAAGAAGTAAAACACATGATGTATATTGATAATTTTAGATTGAAACAGATTAACATATTTTTTAAATTGAAAATTTCATACCCTAAATGATTAGTGAACATTTCCACAACAGGCGTGGTAAAAATGATAGAGAATAAGATAAAAACCTTGAGACAAGCTGCAAAGGTTTCAACAATGCAGGAATCCGATCAAATATGGTGTGTAATAGCCGGGAACGAAGAGATGGTTAATAACATCGCATACGCAGCTATAACTGACAAGGAAAGGGTTAAAATTCTTTGCAGAGAGCATATAACAAGCAAAGAATCATTTGTAACCAAAAAATTTGATTTCATTATGTTACATGGAGACATTAACAAAATAAGAGACTTGAGCTTGATGTGCAAGGATAATGGTGGAGCTTATCTCAAAATAGCACCATATTACGTGTTGAATGAACCGAATTTGATGTTAACTGTAGGCCCTGAGAACTCCATAAAAAAATTCATGGGAGACTGTGAAAAGTCTAGATTAAAACTAACATACCTTATAGAAGATAAAACAACTGGATTTATTGAAACGGATGTTTACATAACTACCATGTTACCTGAATTTGTAAGAAACACAATCGACCCCTTGTTTAAAATGGCCGATGTTGCATTGTCAACAGTTTTAATATCAGCTGAAGAGGAACTTATACCAAAAATTAAGGAAATTGCCAAGGTTAATAAAATATTTGTAATAGAATTTAATAAAATTTTGAAGGAGGAATGAAATGTTCGATTTTCTAAAGAAAAATGATGAAGTAGATGTTAAGAAAAAGGCTTTGACAGATACGTTGGGGATAGACTTAGGAACCCTTAACACCGTAGTTGCCAAACCATCAGGAGATAAATTCGACTTATACAAAATTCCATCTGTAGTTGCAGTTAAAAAAGAGGATTCATCCTATGTACTGGCTGTAGGTGAAGAAGCAAAAGCTATGCTTGGAAGAACACCTGAAGATATTGTAGCAGTAAGACCACTCAGAAAAGGAGTTATAGAAAGTATAGCCCAAGCAGAAGCACTTTTAGTCTATGCCATTGACAAGGGTTCAGGAGAAAAAACAGACACCATAGACAGGATAGTCATAGGTATACCTGGAGATGCATCTGAAGTTGAAAAAAGAGCTGTTGAAGAAATAGGTATCAAAGCTGGTGCAAGCTACGTATTGGTTATTAGCGAAGGACTTTCAGCAGCCATAGGGGCAGGTCTTCCTATAGCAGAAGCAGCAGGAACCATGATAATCGATATTGGTGCTGGATCAAGTGATATTGTTGTAATATCTTTAGGTGGAATTACGGACATCGAAACCATAAGAGATGGTGGAGATGACATTGACAAAAACATAGTCGAAAAAGTTAAAGAACTCTACAGCGTTGAAATAGGAATACACGAAGCAGAAAAAGCCAAAATAGCCGTAGGAATGGTACATTCAGATGCAGACGTTGAGAATCTATCAACAACAGCAATTGGAAAATCCATGGAAACAAACAAACCTAAACAAGTCGAATTAGATTCAAAATTAGTGGCTGATGCGGCAGAACCAATAGTAGTAAGGCTTATTGAAGCACTTTCAATGGTTCTTGAGAGAATGTCTCCCGAACTCATATCCGGTGTATACAACAAAACAGTAGTTGTTGGTGGTACATCCCAGCTTAGAGGGTTGAAAGATAGGATATATGAAGAAGTAGGAGTTCCAGTAGAAATATCGGATGATCCAATGACAGTTGTGGCTAAAGGAGCAGCAATAGTGGCTGCAGAACCTAGGGCACTTGAACCTGAAGTACGTTTAAAAGCTATGAAATAATTCCTTTTTTCCTTTTAAATTTTTTTCTGAAATTTATTATAAAAATAATATTCTGATAACAGGTGTTCAAATTTTTTTCCAACCTTAATAAAATTATTAATCTTATAAAATTAAAGCTTAAATTGTTTATCATGGAGAATAAAAGTTCAATATTTTTTAGGAAAAATTATAATATGAAACTAGTAGGAATAGACGAAGCAGGTAGAGGATCGGTTCTCGGACCCCTAGTTGTGTGTGGAGTTGCAGTTGAAGAGGAAAGATTGAGGTACCTTGAAAGACTCAAATTAAAAGATTCTAAGAAGATTTCTCCTAAGAGGAGAGTTGTTCTCTCTAGGAAAATAAAAAAAATTGCAGAATATCACCCAGTACATATAAGTGCAAGTGATATTGACCTTCTCAGATCAAAGGATGTAAACCTCAATGAAATCGAAAAAATCGCCATGAGAAAAATAATAGGTGATTCTAAACCAGACATGACATTTATTGATTGTATAGATGTAAATCCTGAAAGGTTCAAAAATGAAATCGAAAAATTCCAGGACAATCTCAAAGTAGTTGCCGAACACGGGGCAGATGATAAGTATGCTATAGTTTCAGCGGCATCAATAGTTGCTAAGGTTGAAAGAGACATGGCAATTCATAAGTTAAGAAAGGAATTCAGTGATATTGGTTCTGGTTATCCTAGTGATCCTAAAACCATCTTATTTTTAAAAAACACACCATATAATGATTTGCCAGACTTTGTAAGAAAATCATGGTCCACTGTTGAAAGAACAAAGTAATAATATGAATATACGAGTTTTTACAATTCCAATGAACCAAAAAGAAATCTTCAGATGAAAAAATAATAATCAAAGGAAAGAACTAATTGATTACAACATTAGAAATATCGCCATAGTCAGGCCTTAAGAGCACAAAAGTAATCCATAAAAAAATAATTTTAAATTATGTAAACCCAGAAAGATCATTAGTATTAATCCTTGAAATTATTATAATGTAAAATTGTCGTCCAAAAAAAATGAAGGTGAATAACTTGTATCTTGGAAGAATATTAGCAGTAGGAAGTACAGAATCTGGAAAATTTGTTGCATACAGAGTATCTAGCCGTTCTTTTCCAAATAGAATAGCAAAACCATTTGATGACAGGGTTTCAATTGTTCCAACAGAGGGAAACGAAAAAGACGTATTTAAAAATCCTTACATAGCCTACAACTCCATCAAGATTGTAAAGGATATTGCTGTGGTTTCAAATGGATCCCATACAGATGTAATAGCGGACAAAATAGAAACAGGAATGAATATAAGGGATGCTATATCATTATCATTACTTTCAATGGATTATGAGAAAGATGATTTTAACACTCCACGTATTGCTGGTGCAACAACCATTGAAGGTGATTCTTATATTGGAATTGTAACACACGAAGATCTGATAGTAGAAAAGGTTCAAAATGGAAAATGTACCTACATATCAACATATGAATACACCCGACCTCAGATTGTGGATTTCCGAGCTTCAAATGCCAAGGAAGCTGCGATGTTCATAATGAACCAGGGTAAATTTAAAGAATTCACCAACCCCGTAACATCGGCGGCTGCCTTTGGAATAGATAAATGGGAGATAAGTTCAGTATAATACTCCAATAATAAAAATCCAATATTTCTAATTATCATTAATAATTATTAAATAACAGGTGCTTAAATGTGTGTTAAGCTCATAGGTATCCAAAAGATTCCACTTATAAAAGAAGGAGACAACCTTGCAGAAATAATAGTTAATGCTGCAGATTCAGAAGATATAAAAATTTGCAGTGAAGATATTTTAGTAATAGCTGAAACTGCAGTTGCAAAATCAGAAGGCACTGTAGTACATCTTAAATCATTAGAACCAAGTAAACTTGCTGTTGAACTTTCAGAGAAAACAGGCAAAGATTGCAAGCTTGTTGAGTTTATTATTAATGAATCAGCCGAGATAATTAAGGTTGGGCCAGATTTCATAATTTCCGAAAGCAAACATGGTTTTGTATGTGCTAATGCAGGTATAGATGAATCTAATGTAGAAAATGGAATGGCTACACCAATTCCATTAGATCCAGATAAAAGTGCAAACAACATCAGAAAAAAAATAGAAAATACCACAGGAAAACGGATTGCTGTTATAATATCAGACACACAAGGGCGTGCATTTAGAGAAGGTGCAGTAGGTGTTGCTATTGGAATATCCGGAATTGAATCATTATGGAATCGGCAAGGTGAAACCGACCTTTATGGAAGAGAACTTCAAACCACCAATATAGCAGTTGCAGATGAACTGGCATCAGCAGCTTCGATAGTCATGGGACAGGCAGATGAAGGAATTCCAGTGGTTATAGTTAGAGGAGTTGGTTACTTCAATAAATTGAGAAACAATCATGCAAGTATAAAACCACTTATCCGTCCCAAAAAATACGATGTATTCAGATAGAAATTAAGATCATATTTCTGACTAATATAAGTTAGAAAAATTCACTAAAAAAAATCAGCAGATAAAGAAAGATTGATCCAATGATAACCATACTTTCCGGCGGAACAGGTACTCCTAAATTGTTGCAAGGTATAGTCAAAGTTTCAGATCCAAAAGATCTTAGAGTGATTGTTAACACACTTGAAAATAACTATTTCTCGGGAGTGTATGTTGCAGCAGACATAGATACTGTCATGTATACTTTGTCAGGGATCATCAACGATGAAACGTGGTACGGAATTAAGGATGATACATTTATAACTCATGAAACTTTAAAGGAGATCAAATGTCCAGAAACCCTTAAAATTGGGGACAGGGATAGAGCAATAAAAATTCAGAAAACATTGCTCATGGAAAAATATCCTCTCTCGATGGTTGTTAACATTCAAAGAAAAACCCTAGGCATTAAATCTGAAATAATTCCCATGAGTGATGAGAAATCCAACATAGTCATTGTAACCGACAATGGTGAACTGGAATTCCATGAATTCCTGGTTGAAAAGCAGGGAAAACCAGCAGTTCTAGACATCAAATATGATACAGTTGCACCAACACCAGGACTTGTTGAATCTGTTGAGAAATCTGATATGGTTGTTTTAGGACCATCAAACCCAATTACTTCCATATGGCCAATAATATCATTAGATGGCATGATTAAAGCCCTTAAAAAAACATATGTTGTCGGAATATCACCTATAATTGGTGATGCTCCTGTAAGTGGTCCCGCGGCTAAATTTATGAATGCTTTGGGGCATGATGTTTCATGTTTTGGTGTTGCAAATATGTACTCGAAATTTTTAGACAAATTTATTATAGACCTTGAAGATATTGCCTACAAGAACAAAATCGAAAGACTAATACCAGAGGTTGTTGTAACAAACACCAATATGAAGAACATCGGAAATAAAAAGATGTTAGCCAGAATTATTTTGGGTGAAATT
>PMMY01000158.1:0-765 GCA_003162655.1 Methanobacterium sp.
ATGGAAATAAATGACACTTTCTGTAAGATGACAGGCTATAACCGAACGGAACTGATAGGTAAAAATGCTGAAACGATATATGCAAAAGATGAACAAAATGAAAGTGCGGGGATTGTAATATACAGGCATCTCTCTGAAAAGGGAACAGGATCGGTTGAAACCCGTTTTAAATGTAAAGATGGAAGAATTTTAAACATTTTTTTAAGTTCGACTCCTCTGGACAAAGATGACCTTACAAGAGGAATTACCTTCATCGCAATGGACATTACTGAGAGAAAACAAGCTGAAGAAGAACTGCTTAAGAGCGAAGGAAGGTACAAAGCTTTATTCCAAAATTCAAACGATGCCATTATANNGATTGCAATCCTCAGACTTTGAAAATGTTTAAAGTAAATACGAAAGAAGAATTTTTAAAATTTCATATTGCTGAACTCTCACCCATTGTTCAGCCTGATGGTAAAAACTCCTATGAAGCATCGCAGGAATATATCAATGTTGCATATCAGGAAGGAATTAACCGATTTGATTGGACTNNATCGCCGCACTGATGGTGAAGATTTTTATACCGAAGTGCTTTTATCAACTGTTGATTTTGGAGAAGAACAAGTTCTTCAATGTACTGTCAGAGACATCACCGAACGTAAACGTGCTGAACAGACAATAATTTATGAACACAAAATACTTCGTACACTGATTGATAACATTCCGGATGTGATCTATATTAAAGATATTGATTGCAGAAAAGTCATTGCTAACACAGCAGAT
>PMMY01000158.1:815-2617 GCA_003162655.1 Methanobacterium sp.
GGTTGGTATTGGCCGTGATATAACTAAAAGAAAACGGGCGGAAGAGGAATTAAAACAGAGTTATTTATTCAGTGAATCACTACTCAAAACAATTCCATTCGGAATGGATATCGTTGACGAAAAAGGAACTGTTCTATTTCAGAGTGATAATTTCAAAAAACTTTTCGGCGAAGAGGCAATCGGGAAAAAATGCTGGGAAATATACCGTGATGATAAAAAGCAATGCAGCGAATGTCCTTTAATAAAAGGCATAACTATAGGGGAGACAGAAGCTTATGAATCGCACGGGGTGCTTGATAACAGGATATTTGAGATTAGTCATACCGGTATGATGTACCAGGGTAAAAAGACCATTCTTGAGNNGACAGGAAACAATCTGAAGAGGAGCTTATTAATGCAAAAGAAAAAGCTGAAGAGGGTGACAGGTTAAAAACAGCGTTCCTCAATAATATCTCACATGAGATCAGGACACCGATGAATGCAATAGTTGGTTTTTGTGCACTACTTGGGGAACCTGATCTTAATGAACAATCGCGCATGGATTATATTGAAGTGATCATACAGAGCAGTAATCATCTTCTTGCAATAATAAGCGACATTGTTGATATTTCGAATATTGAAGCCAATACAGTAAAAATTGCAAAAAATGGGATCAATATCAATTCAACATTTAAATCATTATATGATCAGTTTTTACCCAAAGTCAGTGAGAAAAAAATTCAATTANNCTGACAATACCAAATTAAAACAGATTCTTATAAACCTGATAAATAACGCTATTAAATTCACTGACAAAGGGTATGTAAAAGTTGGTTGTGTGTTAAGAGACAAGTTTCTGGAATTCTGTGTTTCTGATACAGGAATTGGAATAGGTGAAGAATATCATCATAGAATATTTGATCGTTTTTACCAGGTACAACTCTCAATCTCACGGTTATATGAAGGAACAGGACTAGNNCCATTGGCGGAAAGATATGGCTTACCTCAGAACCAGGAAAAGGATCAACATTCTTTTTTTCAATTCCTTATGAAAAACAAGTTGTGGAAACCCTGGCCGTTAACGAAAAGAGAGTTCCTGAAGATTTCGTTTTTCCTCAAAAAAAGACTATTCTGGTTGCTGAAGATATTGACAGTAATTTTAAACTTGTGAGATTCTTCCTCTCAAACGCAAATACAGAAATAATCAGAGCTGCTAACGGGAAGGAGGCTGTAGAAAAATTTCAGTCAAATAAGAATATCGATCTGATTTTAATGGACATTAAAATGCCNNATTTCAAAACCATTTGATAAAAAGAGTCTGTTAAAGGTTATACATGAGTTTATCTAAGCCTTTACTTCTCTTATACAGTCTTAACTGCTATCAAAATAATGGCTCTCACTTCGGCTATCAGGTACATAATGCAAACATAAGCATCCAAAGTAACGCGAAGTCCCTGAATTTGCGGTAAGCCTTCCAGCCCATCCTCCCACTCAGCCTGCATAAAACATATAGTCTCCGTATTCTCATGGTAACTATTATAGAGATGTAGGAAAGGAAGAATAAAAGCTTTTCACTATTTAGCCAACTCCACCAATCATGACAAATCAGTTTTATTTACCGGGACTGGCAAAAACTCCACCAGTACTGAGATATTTTCTTATTTTTGGATATAAGTTTTAATTTATAGGATACAACAAACTCGACAAATCTACAAGGGCTTACCAATTTAGACAACTTCGTTATGACATGTCTACCTTTACCCATTTACCAAAACTTTTTTACTCAGACAGCTTCATTTTGATAAAACAAAACGATTATGTTC
>PMMY01000175.1 GCA_003162655.1 Methanobacterium sp.
GTATCAATCCAGGAGATATCATGGTTAGGACCCCGGCAAGTGATTTATCCATTATTGTTTATAATTTAGAGTAAAAATGAATCCAAAGAGTTTCTTTAAAGTAAAATTTTCTGAATTAAAACTTAAAAATAATTCAACAACCGCTATGTAAAATCGCTTAAAACATTCATTCAGCCTTTAAATATACTTCAATTTTTTATATTTTTAACTAATCGAAGGGCTTTTACTGATTCCATAACAAAAATGATTAATAAAAATCTCATCTCCCATGTGAGATTATATCCAAACTCCAAATTTCCTTAGATTTAAATTTTTTTTTATTACATCCAAACTTTATTTATTGAGTTCTTTTGACTAGTAGAGGTGCAATAAGCATAATAACTAAGATCAGTAAATATGCCACGTTACTTAAAATTGGTGAGAGAAATGCGATCAATATGGCAATAATTGAAGCAATGGGTATGGATAAATTTCTGTAAGTAATAATTGTACTAGTTCTAGAGGTTATATTCTTTCTGAGAAGATACTTATGCTTTTTTAGATATGACCAGTTAAAATACAGTATAAGGCCCGAAATAAGCATATCAAAGTGGAAAAACAAAACTCCTACAGTGTCCCTTTAAATCCACTATTAACAATTTTTACAAATGTTCGTGATTTATCCATTGGTATAAAAGTCCATTCTACTGTTGTTTTTTCATTGTAATTTCCCCATTGAATAATAATTTTCTTATGGGAATTATTGAGTTTATGAATACTGAGACTGAATGATCAAAAATCTCCCAAGTCCAAATCACTTCATTATTTCATCTAGTCATCCGGTGCTTTTAAAAACCAAAAACTAGTTGTTATTTCTGGATTAATAAAGGCTTCAAAAACTTGTTCTACAGGTTTACGAATTAGCATTCCTGCCTCTGCAAATTGTTTTTTTCCTTGATTCATATTTTTCCTCCTTATCTGAAATAAATTTGGGATATTGCCAATTATCATTCATTTCTATCAAGTATAGCATAGAATCCATCAGTATCAGCATATATTGGTTTGAAACCATGTTTTTCAGATTTTTCCATTGTTTTTTTGAGAAAGTCTCTTCCCCAGGCTGTTATAGCTTCTGAACACTCAATGCTATACCATCTGAATGTGCTGTGATTATAAAGTCCATAAATGGTGTTGGTGAGTCTTTTCAATGCTTCTTGTTGAAAATTTAGCATTTGACGTTCACTAAAATCTTTGGATTCTTCCATGATGGATTTAACTCGTATTCTGTTTTCTAAAAGTTTGCCAACAACAGATGGAATAAAGCCTTGTGGGGTTTTCCTAAATTTATACCCGAATTCTGGTGTGATGTGACATTTCTCAGTATCATCTTCAATGAGAGTGTCGGGTGAAATATTTTTAGAAATTATTATGCTAGGATATAAGCTTCGGAAGTCAAAGTAAACAATATCAGTGTGTAATCCCTTAACCGGTTCTTTAACGTGTCCTCCCACCACATCTCTTAAATATCTTCCAAATTTGTTAGGCGCTAAATTTCCATATTCAAAGGCTTTTCTTATTAAATACCACTCTACCTGCTTCCCCGATCCCATGCGGGCCACATCAAATAAAGGCTGGCCAACTATTCGAGTTAACTCAATACTTAAGGGTAACATTTTCTCCCCGATTTTGGTGACTGCCATTACATCTGCTAGTGAATATCTAAAGAGCTTTTCTAATCTTTCACCCTCATTATTCCAACAAGTGTATACCTCATGCCCGGGGATCTCAATTTTGTCCTCCCCAAAAAGCTCTTTATATACTCGTTTCAGCGTGTGGTGCTCTAATTGTAGATTACGACGCATATTAGAGTAAAGATCGATGTGAATTCTTCCTTTTATCATTGCGGCATTTCTACGGCCATTATTCCTGATTTTAAGGGATGATCCATCAACTCCTAATTTAAGAGGTACACCTAATCTCTCTGCCCGCTCTTTTATATAGGGAAAGTCAAAGCGGTCTGAATTGTATCCTAGAATAATATCGGGATCTTCTGATTGTATGGTGTCAACATATTTTTTTATTAATTCTTTCTCGTTAAGGAATGTTTCTGTAAAGTCTAATAATGATTTTTTTGTGGAGAATACTTTCTGAAAGCCTTGGTTACTTGAGAAACTGATCATGATGATGGGATCTTCTTTCACCATTGGCATGCCCTTAGGATTGCAGGCTTCAATATTAAAACTCAGCATATTGAGTTCTTCTAAACTGGATTCTAGATTTTTAGGGTCACTTTGAATTTCGAATATGCATTTTGTATTGGGTGAAGATCGGGTGGAATTTAATATTTTCCCCTGTACTTCCACAATGTTCATGGGGAATAATGCTTTATCTATGAGGTATCTACGGTAAAATGGTACATCATACTCCCTAATATCTTCTACAGATTTTAAATCGCGTATTTTATCTTTTAATTTATATATATCTTGCGGATGCTTCAGAGTTATCTTCAGGAAATCTTTCAATTCTCCGTTATCTTTTTTGTGGAGTTTTTCCACTTTGAGAAGTTTTAATTCACTTAATTCGTTTATACAGTCATCGAAATCATGCGGATGAACGTATATGTAAGGTCTGAAGCTTTCATCTAGAGCTATTATTGATCCTTCCTTTTCTCCTATGAGTTTGCCAAATAATCTTATCACTGCAATATGGTTCTTGGTGATGTAATCAATGTCTAAGAGAACGAATTTTTTAGTCTCCATATAAGATTTAATTTATTATGCGTGGGTTATATA
>PMMY01000141.1 GCA_003162655.1 Methanobacterium sp.
CCCGCAGCTTGCTTTGGGGTTCATTCCCGTGATTGCCTAAATATTCTCCCAGAAATGGGTTTTTCGATAATTCTTCGAGCTTTTTATTAACTTTCTTTTTAACGCTCCCATCAAGGGATTTATAATCAGCAGCAGCTTCGGGAATAAATTCGATTGAATAGGTCATCGCTGTTTAAATCCTCAGATCATTCCATTTAACATTCTTCGAACGTTTATAATTTTTCATCCTTTTTACGATGACATCATTAATTTCATACTGTTCTATCANNTCCATCTCGTTGTTCTTAAGAATAAACAAAGGACTGCCGCCCTCTGAGATATCCCTTACATGTTTTGTCAACTCTTTCTGCAACTTTGTAACAGGAATCATCCTATCGGTTTCGACTAACATAATATAGTTACCTCTCTATATAATTCTACGTATAATTATACGTAATATTACACATTGTCAATCTATTTCTTTTACTTCTTTTTTCGTTGCGACCTGAAGGCGCGTGTCCCGCACAAGCCGCTATCCAGATACATCTTCCCTCCGGGAGGGATTGGACACATTTTTCTTCCCTGCCTTGGGGGGAGGGATTGAGGGAGGGTGATTTTTTTACTCTGTCATTCCCCGGCTACGTTGTTATTGCGAAGCGCACCTTGTGCGCTATGACAATCTCTCTCTGTCATTCCCCAGCCCGACTGGGGAATCCATGATCATTTAATTAGAACCGCCCACTTTATAAAGGGTAATTACTGGCGATGTCAATTAAATATACCCGTTCCCTATTATTCCATAGAGATTAAAATAATCTCGCCTTTTGTGTAGAGCTTCCCTCTAATCTCAACATTATTCACTTCTCGAATTCTTCTTGATGAATGGCTTGATCAGTTCAAAAAGGATAAGGGTAATAAGTGTGATTAAAAGCAGAATAAGCAATGTGTCGATGAATTCTTTATGAACTAGAAACATAATAATAAATATCTCCAGCATCAAGACTGCCGTTTCGATAATTCTCTGGCGCATCACAGTGTCAATGAGAAATGAAAATAGAATCACTTGAACCCATCCCGATTTGATAATGCCGGAAATTATTGCCCCGTTCAGGCTGCCGGCGGTTAAAAATAAGGCCACTAATTGAACAAACCCTAATGTGAAGAGTGATTCCGGAATATACGAAATGTTTACCGCCAGAAATACCGGCATCCTGTTTCTGAGCAAACCACAAATGAAGCCTGTCATCGCTTTGCCGAATATTATCGCCAGACCGAAAAACGGACCATAAATTCCAAATACGGCGTAGTGAAAATACGGATATATGGAGCCGACGGCTCCGGCAATTAACCCGTAAAGCGGCCCTAAGGCTATCGCGGTAACAAAAGTCGCCAGGTGTGAAAAATCAAAGGTTACCTGCGGGTACAGTGGAGTCAAAAGGCTGGATAAAAAAGATAACAGACTGCCAAATATGCCCGCGGCTATGGCAGCCAACACTTTTTTCATCTTGTCTCTGAAGATAAAAGTCATGGCAGCGTCCTTTGCTGTAATAATTTGCGAATGATTTCTTTTTTTTTATTCGTTTACATTTGTTTCCTGGATTCGCCCGTATCAAGTACGGGGGTAACCTGCCCCGAATATTTGTACCACATGTTAANNTTGATAATGAGATCCAAGCTTCAGAAACAAATTGCGGATAATGCCAATTACATAGAACTTTCCCCGATTATACGCTACCGGAATTATGTTGATCATTGCGTCACTTCCAGCCGCTTTAACGCACGGCAAGACATTTTGTTTGTATTACTTTAGTTTTTTCCCGACGGAAGCAAGATATATTGTAAATTCATTCTGTCCGTCAACTCTGAGCAGTTTATCCATTTCTTCCTGATCATAGGCTGCCATGGCACACGTACCGGCATCGATCGCTTCACAGGCAAGATAAAGATTCTGTCCTACATGCCCTGCATCCAATGCTATTACTTTATGAGAAACTGGGCCGTAACGCCACTCCATACGGTGTGGTATTGCAGTCCAAATAAAGGTCACTGCTGAAAGTCCTGCAAACTGCTGTCCGAAGGTTGCATTTATAAGTTTTTGATTCAGTTCATTTTCTTTGAATTCTAGTATCAGCTGATGTGAGAGAGGCAGGTATCTATAAACACCCTTTTCAAGTCCATCAACGTTAAAAACTGCAAGGTATGTTTCCATTGAATGACGACATCCAGCCGATGGCACATTACGGAAGGTATTTCCTCCTTCAACTAAACGAACTCCCTGGGTTGCCCATAATAGAAAAGATAATTCTTCTAATGTGAGTGGATCTCCAATATAATTTCGGTGGCTTATACGATTTTTCACAGCCCTTGCCAGAGGAATTTTAAATATTTTTTCCCAATCCTCCTCCACAACCAGATCAATTAATTCAGCATTTTCGGGATATGGTTTTTGAACTGGCGGTGCATCAACACTATTGTTCTGTTCGGTTTTTGAAAAATCTACAGACTTTCTAATGCTGTCTTTTAAAAAATAACGATTCTTTTTAATCAAATCTTCGAAATTGTCTTTCATTGTTCAACACCATTTGTAAATTGATTAAAATTTAAGTATGTAATATTAGATTATGAACTTTAGAAAATAATTTTTTTTGCAATTAAAATTTAGATAATTCAAGATGAACCATAATATTTTTGAAATTGTAATTATGAGAACTATAATTTGTATAAAAAAAATTTAATCAAAAAATAGAAAAAAATTATTTTAGGGGCTTATTATTAATTTTATCCTTCTACTTTTTGAGCTGGTGGAGCCGGTGAAATTATCATGAATAATCCAGTTAATATCAGCCATAAACCAATAATAAAGGCTAGATATAATGGGTTTAATGCATAAACTCCGACTATAATGTAAAGTATACCCAGTATTATTCCCAGAAGTCCACCCCATCTGCCAGCACTACCCTGACCAGATACTAGACTTATGATTCCTGATATTATCAGGAAAAGTCCGCCTATGTAGATAATTAGACCAACCAGAATACTGAATGCAACTATCTTTCCAAATAAACCTATACCAACAATTATGCCTAAAATTCCCAGTATTAAAGCAGCTATACTTACACCTTTATTGGAGTTCCATATTTCGAAACTCTGGGCAAGTAACCACACACCAATAAAAATAAGTCCAATACCAACGATACTACTAAGTACAAAAACACTTATCAAGGGAAATGCTATCACAATTAAACCTAGAAGTATAGCTAGAATACCTAACAATACATTTCTTCCTTCAGCCATTTATCACTACCTCCAATCGTACTGTTATAAAATGCCCCATAATAATATTCTATTAAGGGTTATATATTTCTTATGGTCTACTTTAATGGTGGTAGTCGATATCTCATAAAAAAATTATTTAAACCAAGATATAACAATTCCAAAATATGATTTATAGTTTGAATCTGCCTATCATCAGTGTAATTAATAATTGTAGATCTGTTTAGCGTCTGCACCTTCCATTTTGAACTTGGAATTTAAAAATTCAACCTTCTCAATCACTATTTTAACCATGTTCATATTTATTGGCATTGATCTTATAACATCGACATTTAATCCCTTAGATTTCAACACAGAACTGTACTCTTCACTATCTTCCTCAACCATGGATGCATGTCCAGTTATTTGCATACCTTTAAGGTTGTTCATTCCTGTGTAGTCCTCATAAACAGCTACCGAAACATCTTTATTTAAAAGTAAATTTGCGAACTTCTCCCCACCTTCACTTAAGAGATATAAAAAACCTTCAATGTAGTTGTATTCGATAGGTGTAGATCTTACCCTGTCTGAATGGCATGTTGCAAGTGTGCATGTGTTATGTGATTTTAAGAACTCTTCAATAGCCATTTTTACAGTGTTCTCATCTAATGAAACTAATAAATCGTCTTTATGAGATTTGAGCTTCATAGAATAATTTACAACTTCTTCCTGATTGTAAAAGTCCATGTTCTCTAATGGTAGTTTAACCAGTTTTAGAAACTCTTTTATGAGGACATTATCTTCTTCGTCGAGTTTATCTAGTATTAATCTGCCTCCAATAGCTTTCATACTTAAAGCTTTAATATTCATAAATTCTTCAAGTGATCTAAGCTGGTCTAAACCCCCATTTTTATCTAGGCATGTGCAGAAGAGTGATACAGGTTTTTCTTTCAACCAATCTCTATTTTTATCCACAAATTCAATTAGTGAAGGTTCCAGTTTTTCCTGGTAGACGGGTGATCCAATAACAATAAATTCAAATTCTCTATACTCTGGTTTAAATTCATCCACGCTACAGTAAATTGCAGGTCCCATAATAAGCGCCATTATTCTGGCAGCATCCTTTGTTGATCCGTACTTACTGCTGTACAAAACTAATGTTCTAATCATCTCATACTTCCCTCCCACGTTATATATTAATAAAATAACAATTTATTAATAATTTACTGTTTGAACTATTTATTCAGTCCAAGTTTATACTTCTATGATCTATTTCAGCTATAGCAAACTCGGCAATTTGTCTTACCATTAAACTGTCGTCTTTGGTGGCAAGTTCAAGCTGTTTAAGTGCTGTATTATCTCCTATTGATGACAAGGCAAGTGCTGCACCATATCTTACACTGTCCTTTTCATCGTTGAGCATGTTTAACAAAGGTTCCATTGCACTGCTATCATCTAAAATTCCCAGTGAAAGTGCTGCAGCCTCCCGAACATGCCAATCATCATCATTTAGACATTTAATTAGGGGTTCAACTGCGAGTTTATCTCCAATTTCACCTAATGCTTCTGCAGATTCTTCACGAACTCTCCACTGGCTGTTCTCTAAATTTCTTATAAAGAAGTTTATTCTAGGATATCATCTGACAAAACAATTCCTCCCTTCTTATTAATATCAATAAAAAATCATATAAATTTATTTAAATATTCTTTTTCTATGTCTTGATACTAAATTTCATTATAAAAATCTTTTAATTATTCATTTTTTTTTATAGAAACTTAAATTTTTTTTAACTTAGAAAATGTCAAAGAAATGATCATAATTTCACACCTATAAACACCGTTATATATTTACTATCACCCTATTCCATTCTCTCAAAAATTA
>PMMY01000196.1:0-1158 GCA_003162655.1 Methanobacterium sp.
CTATTTCTTTCTGGCATGAAATTATAATAACAATAGTTATTATTAAGAAAAAATTATAATAGATAATTAATGGAATGTATTTCTTTACAAATCTTTATTTTGAAAATATAAATTAAGACTGTAAAATATTTGAAAATAATAATTACAGATGGAATGGGTAGTTATAAAAAATAAAATCAAATATAAAAATATAAGAAAAATCTGACAAGTCNNAATAATTTTTTAAAATTTCTTTAAAATTGTTTTAAAGGATCTAATCCAGTTTTTGATGATACGATAAAGATTCATAACTATAAAGAACAAATTAGTTATTAAGATTTTAATGTAATCAAATTTGTTATAATTAGGTGTTTAATTTGGATGGTAGTCAAGCTGTGTACAATGCACTAAAAAAATCTGGAATAAACTTCGTGGTCTCTTTACCCTGCGTAAACTTGAGCAAAATCATGAAAATGGTTGATTCCGACAAGAATATAACTCATGTACCAGTCACAAGAGAAGAAGAAGGATTTGGAATCTGTGCTGGTGCATTTATGGGTGGAAAAAATCCGGCTATCCTCATGCAGAACTCCGGACTCGGTAATTCTGTCAACGCACTTGCTTCATTGTTTGAACTTTATAAACTCCCGGTGCTGTTGATAATGAGCCACAGAGGTACTGAAGGAGAGTTCATGAGTGCACAAATACCTATGGGGATTGCAACACCTAAGGTTTTGGATGCTCTTGAAATACCATATTTCAACCCCAAAACTCCAGATGAAGCTTTAAAAATTATCCCAAAAGCATGGAAAATAGCTGAAACAGAGGGTACTCCTGTGGGTATGCTCCTGGATATCAAGTTCTGGTAGTGTTAAAAATGGAAAGGATCGAAACAATAAAAAAAATCGTCTCAGATCTAACCAATGAACTAGTTGTATGTAATCTAGGATTCCCATCACGGGAACTCTACCACATAAAGGATTCATCCACACATTTTTACATGCTGGGCTCAATGGGGCTGGCATCATCTATTGGTCTCGGGCTTGCAATGTCAAGTAACAGAAAGGTCGTTGTCTTTGATGGAGACGGCTCTTTGCTTATGAACCTAGGAAGTCTTGTCACAATTTTCAACCAGAACCCTGATAACCTTACACTAATAGTTCTAGACAACGAATGTTA
>PMMY01000196.1:1240-4669 GCA_003162655.1 Methanobacterium sp.
TATTATTAATGATCTGCTTGAAAAAGCTTAAACTTGATCAAACTAATTTTCAAATGTTTCACGGACCCTTTTCAATGTTTTCTGGATTGGAATCATCTGTGGACATATTTTTTCACAATCGCCGCATTCTGTACAGCTTGAAGCTCTTTCACCATCTTTTAAGAGCATATAATAGTTCATTTTAGGGTTTTCAATGTCTTGAAACATGTATGCATGATTAAGCTGCTGGAAGTTGCCAGGAATATCTACTCCAGATGAACATGGCATGCAGTAACCGCACTGAGTACAATCAATCTGTTTTCTATCCCTGTAAGCTGTTCTAACTTCTCTGATTACCTCTTTCTCCTCAGGATCCAGTATATTGGGAAGACCTTTTTCAGCTATCTTCAAGTTCTCGTCAAGGTCTTCGTAAGAGTTCATGCCACTTAAAACCAGGTCAATCTCTTTTTGGTCCCATAAGTACTTCAATGCCCATTCAACTGGACTTCTTTTACTCGATGCTTCATCATAAATTTTCTGAACCTCGGGCGGAACTGTTTTTACGAGAGTACCACCACGTAGTGGTTCCATTATAACAACACCTACTCCTTGGTTTGATGCATAACGGATTCCCTCTTTTCCAGCCTGATAACTCTCATCAACAATGTTGTACTGTACTTGGCAGATGTCCCAGTTGTAGGAGTCAATTACATCAAAAAAGAGTTCTAATTCACCGTGAAATGAAAATCCAGTATATTTTATTCTACCATCATTTACTGCATCATCCAAAAACTCTAACACCCCTAGAGATTCTAATTTTGTCCAGTAATCCTCTTTAACTGAGTGTAGTAGATAAAAGTCTATTTTTTTTGTTTGAAGGCGATCAAGCTGTTCTTGGAGATATTGGTCCATGTCTGTCCTTTTCTGAATAAGCCATGACGGTAATTTATCAGCGATAAATACTTTTTCCCTATAACCTTCTTTAAGGGCGTCTGCAATTACTGTTTCGCTATGACCGTTGTGATAAGGATAGGCTGTGTCAAGATAATTTACACCGTTGTTAATGGCCTTGCGTATCAATGGAACGGCAATTTCAACGTCTACTTTATCGTATTGCCCGTTCAAAACTGGAAGACGCATGCAACCAAACCCCAGTATTGAAACTTTTTCTCCCGTGGAACCCAATTTCCGATAAAGCATTTAATACCTCAAAAAAGAATTTTAGATTAAATTATTAAAAAAAATTATTTTATTTAACCTCGTCTTCTATCAAATTCTGCATATAAATCGTCCAAATCAATGCCTTTATAAACTAAGAGGAGAAGTGTGTGAAAAATCAGATCTGTTGCTTCATAAACCAAGTCTTCGTCGTTTTTTGATGCAATTATTACTTCTGCAGATTCTTCACCTATCTTTTCAAGGATCTTATCCTCTCCACTTTTATTAGTGTCCATCATGATCTTAGATGTGTAAGAATCAATGGGTACATCGCGTCTATCCTCTAAAACTGCGTATATCTCCCTAATGATTGTATCACTGCTTCTTTTCACTTTCTAGCCTCCTTCCTAAGGCTACTGGTAATTGCTATTAATGGATGTTGTGCATCGTCTATTACTTCTATATCTTTGAAAGAGAATATCCCATTCTTATCTGCTGTTTTTTCAAGTCCAAGGTGTATATCCTTTTCTAACTCGATTACATAGGAATCTATAACTTTACATCCTAGTTTGAGAGCAGCAGCAGTTCTATGATGACCATCAACCAGTATAAATCTTTCACCAGATTTTGCAATAATAGTTGGCTCAGCAAGTCCCCTTCTAATTTCATAGGTCCTGCCCTGTAGTTCATCTGCATATATCTTGTCCTGAGTTGGTCTCACCTTATTAATAGGTACCTTCATCCTAACTACCTTAGTATGAATTTCGTAGAGCTGTTCAAGGGTTCTTTTGAAGTATTCAACCTTCATGGGAGTTGATCTTTCAATATGTGAACGTACAATATCCGTATTTGTTAATATTCCCACCAGTTTAGCCTCTTTATCAATAACTGGTAGTCTAGATATTCCCATCCTAAACATTACCCTTGCAGCATCATTTATTGACATATCTTCCTCTGCCACAACAATATCAGTTGACATTATATCTCTAACAAGGGGCAACCATTCTTTAAGTAGAAGATCAAAGGCTGTAACCATTCCAATGACTTCACCATTAGTTCTAACTGGAAATCCATCGTGTCCAGTTCCCTTCATTAGCAATATAACATCCTCATTAGGAGTTTCTGGTGTAACTGTGATAACTTCTTTGGTCATATAGTCTTTTACAAGAGCTGAACTTGTCATAAAAATCTCCTATCAATTTAGAATCATTTTTTCCATAAAATTTTATTTTTATCTGTTATTTTAACTATTCTATGAAATGGAATTTGTGTTCCTTCCTTTAATATTAAAAATCCCCTATCTAATCTTTCAATGGAATCCCCATTGATTGTTTTAAGATTACCAGGTGCCCCTCTATGAATATAAGTTATTTGAATTTCAGTAATCTGCATTTTAGGATGCCATAGAATCATGTTTATGATATTTCTTGCCATTCGCAGCCCGTTCTTTCATAATCAATATATAAGAGGTTTTTTATAAATATTTGAAGTTCCAATTCAATTAACTATATTGTTCATAAGGTTAAAGAATTTTTTCAATATGTCATTTGATGCCATTTACAAAATATTCAACAGAAATTTCTATATCTTGAGTTCAGACTCTAAAAGTTTGTATGTCTTGCCAGGATCTGCTTTTCCCCTTGTTATTCTCATTACTTGACCTATAAGGAAGTTCATGGCATTTTTCTTTCCTTCATAGTAATCTGTAACGGCATCGGGGTTTTGATCAACTGCCTGTTTCACTGCCTTCAGAACAATATCTTCGTCAACTACACCGGTTAAGCCCATATCGTCTGCGATCTGGCTGGGCATTTCATTGTTCTTAGGAAGTTTCTCCATGATCCTCTTGCCTGCTTTGGCTGTGATCTTCTTATCCAAGAGCATCTTAAGGAGATCCACTATTTGAACTGGAGTTATTTCACTTTCCTTGAAGCTCATCTTGTTGTAATAAATCACTCTCTTGAGCTCGTCTCTCATCCAAAGTGCAGCAAATTCAGGATCCACGGTTTTTACTACTTCTTCAAATGCATCTGCAAGCTCCAGTTCAGAAGTAATAACCTTAGCATGGTCTTTATCTATACCGTATTCACGAACAAACCTGTCCGTCTTTATATGAGATGGTTCTGGCATTTCTTCACGTATTACTTCAATCCTACCCTCCTCTGCCATCATTGGTGGAAGATCCGGATCTGGAATGTATCTGTAGTCTTCAGCCTCTTCCTTTAATCGCATTGGGACAGTAATCATCTGAGATTCTAGGAATGCCCTCGTTTCCTGTTTTATCTTAATTCC
>PMMY01000196.1:4732-6537 GCA_003162655.1 Methanobacterium sp.
GGTATTCCAGACCTGTTAAAATCTACAATTCCCAAGTCCGGCTTGTACTGTCCGGGATCTTCTTCAATATGAACATCATATATCCTGACACCGTTCAGTTCACCTTGGTCTCCTATTGGTATGGATGTTCTTTGATAACCTGATGAAAGATCAGGGTAATCATAGTGTTTACGCTGGAAGTAAGTCACATCATGAGATATCTTACAACCAAGCATTAGTGCTATCTTGATAGCGCCATCTAGAGCCTTCTTATTTGGAGGGTATGGCTTTGCCCCAGGCTGGTTGAGACATACTGGACAAATATTTGAGTTAGCATGAGCATCCTTGTAATTGGTACGACATGTACAGAACAATTTGGAATCAGTTTCAAGTTGAACATGAATTTCAAGTCCGCATTTCATCTTAATAGTTATTCCTCCTGCATAATGATTCAGTTAAATTTATGTTATCTATTAAATATGATTTAAAGCTTAATCTAGTACGAAAATATTATTTGATAAACACCTATTGTAATTTGCTTAGTATCTGTAAAATAATTTTTTATAAAATTTATTATTTAAAATTGGTTTTGATCTTAAAATAAGTTAAAGATTAATTGTAAATGTTAGATACAATATTACAAATTTTGATCCAATTCCTTTAATTTTTATTGATACATCTATCTACATATCTTTTAATAAATGGTTCTAAATTTTTATTGGGAACTTCATCAGTCTTCAGTATTTCAAGATCAGTGAATGTGCCTTGAAGTTCTCTTCCTGCCCAAAATACCTCTTCTTCAACCCTTTTGCCATATCTGGTACCGAACATCTTGAAAAGTGGGAACTTAGTTAGACCATTGGCACCAGCTATGATCAAAGGACCTATGTTAGCCAAATTATCTATCCAAGTACCTGTTACTATTTCTAGGGATGGAAATTTGATTCTGGTGGCTGCAACAACACATGCATAGTATAAAGATGCTGGTTGTGGTGAATTTTCGTAAATAGTGTCCTTATGGGGATTTAATGAGTAAAAAGTTACTCTATCTATTCCAACATCTTCAATTAAATCCCACATGTACTTATTGTCTTCTGGTGTTTCTCCTAGACCAAGTATAATTGTAATGGACTTTTTAAATCCAAGATCACCGGCTAATTCCAGCATGTCGATGATATCCTCAATTGACTTACTAGGACAAATTTTTTGATGCAGTTCAGGATTTACAACCTCAACCGCTCCTGTTATTCCTGCTATTTCATTTCCATACTCCTCGAGTTCGTTGGTTATTCCCAGATTTAGCCATACTGGTTTACCAGTTATAGATTTGATGTTCTGGGCAATGTTTTTAATCTCATGGGTTTTGAATGAACCATAACCTCCTGAAAGGAATTCTATATTCCATCCCATCCTCCTCGTAAGTTCTGCCTCGGCAAGTACAGATTCAACTTTTCTCCGAGCCTTCTCAGGCTCTTTGATCTTGGGTTTTTGTGCTGACATATAACAGAATGCACAGTCTCCCTTGTCACACCACCAAGACAGGAATATTGCTCTTTCTAGTGTGATTTTATTTCCATGTACAGCAAGTGTGATTTTATTGGCCTCTTCCAGTAGTTCGAGGGTTTGATGGTTTTTGATCTTGTTGATGAGGTTCATATTCTGTCCATTAAAAATAGTGGATAATGATCTTGAAATATTTATTTTATTATTGACATCCCAACGTTATAAATTCTTAGTAAATTGTATACTTATGAATCTATGTCTTACCAGTTTCTAAAAAAATGTAATTATTATAGGTTCTTCCCAAAAAATGTTTTTTTGAATTA
>PMMY01000153.1 GCA_003162655.1 Methanobacterium sp.
GTCAAAGCTTCTGAAAAATCAGGTTTTATTTCGAGGGCTCTGTTGTAACATTTAATTTCTTCTTCATGATCTCCTATTTCATAAAGTGAAAGTCCCTTACCATTCCAAGCTTCTGCAGAATTTTCATCTATTTCTATGGCCTTTTCATAGGATTCTATTGACGCGGGGAATATTTTTAGATCGTATAACACTACACCCCTTCTATACCATGCTTCTGTGTTTAATGGATTGATCTCAAGGGATCTGTCTAAACATTCAAGAGCATCTCCTAAATCGCCCATTGCTGAAAGTGTCTTTGCCTTCAAAAACCAAGCCCTATCATCATTGGGATCAATATCAATGGCATGATCAAAACAAATAATTGAATCTTCATAGCATTTTAAGAGTCCATATGCAACTCCTTTAGAGTTCCAAGCTTCCACATATAAAGGATCTAATTCTAATGCATTATCAAAGGATTTTAATGCTTCATCTGTTTTTCCAAGACCTCCAAGAGCATTACCCTTCTTAAAGAAGATGTCAGGATCATCCCTCTCTTCTGTTAAAATTTCATCCAAGCATTCTAGAGCTTCAGAATATCTCTCAAGATTCAAAAGACAGTTGGATTTCTCTTTAAGTACCGATGTTTTATCATCTGTTTGATCCAGTATAAGGTCAAATATTTCCACAGCATCTTCAAACTTTCCCATAGACGATAGTAAAAATGCTTTGTTGTTAAGTAGTATCTCGTCTGATGGATTGATTTCCAACGCTTTATTAAAACAGTCAAGGGATTCTTCATATCTCTCAGAAAGTAACATGGCCATGCACATGTTGTCCAGTGCCCATACATAATCAGGTTCTAATTTTAAGGCTTTATCAAAACTATTAATTGCTTCATCAGCATTTCCAAGTCCCAAGTGGGCCATTCCCATCCTTGTCCATGTTTCAGGATCGTCAGGATCTTCTTTTAAGAGCTTTTCACAGGCTTTAACAATATTTTTAAATTCTTCTTCACTTACCTCGCGATGTTCTTCCACAAAACTGCCCTCCTGCTATAATATATATCATAGAAACTTCATGTAATTAATGTTGAGTATCAATTCTACTTTCTTAAAAATAATAGATGATAAATTATATTATAAATAATCTGAAAATTAAATAAGTTGTACATTCTTTTGATTTGAGAAATCTATATTGATTAGTAAGAATAAAGAATATTGTAAATATATAAATTTAAACCCAATGAAAAGTTTCTAAGCAGGGAGATGAGTATGACTGATGACAATGAATTATCAAAAATAGAAGGGAAGGCAGGTGAAATCCTGAAGAATCATAACGGTGTTTATCTCGATAAAAGATTATACACAGCCTTAAGAAAACAGTTTCCAGATTTATCAAGAAAGGATTTTCATCAGGTACTGGAAAATATATTAAACAAGGGATATTCTATGCATCATGGTCTTATAAGACCTTTAACGGCTAACGAAGCTGAAAAACAGCTTCAAGAGCATGAAAGTGGAAAAAAATCAGGAAAAGGTGCTTCTGGTCGTCCAAGGCTTTCAAATAAACGTGGAATATAGACCTTGATAGTATAACTATTTTATCTTCATATATCTGGATTTGAGGAGTTATTTTTACGACTTCTTTGAAATGGCCTCAAACTCATTTTCATAGAGCACTATAAATTCGATTAACTTGTTAAATATATGTTTAACTGTATCAATATGACTTTCAGATGATTCTTGTATGGATACCGTAACGTAAACATCAACCTCTACCTGTTCTTTCTCTTTGTTGTAAACCATTTCAAAATGTCGGGTTGGCTTTAAAGGTCCCAATTTCCAGCTTACCAAACGACTTACTATTTCTTCACAGTTATCTTTGGATAGTTCATCGTCAAACAACTTTAATTCTCCTAGTAAAGTTATCCTCTGCCTTGTAATTTCAATTTTCTCTATTATCATCTAAAATTCCCCCATAATACTTATTTGGTAGTTTGAGGTTTATTTCTTATTAAATCTATTATTATAGATCTCATTTAGTAATAATTATTGTATCGTCTAAAATCTATTTTACAGTATTTTTGTTCTTTAAATCATTTTAATGATTCCAAACAGCCCATCTCATTTTTATATCGAAATATTTTTCTTAAACTCCTACCATATAATCTATAGGATATAATAAAAAAAAATTTAATAAAAAAATGGGATTGGGCTATGAAGCATATAAAAAAATCATCATTAGTTATAATAGCCATTTTGGTTGCAATTTTAGGATTAATTACTCAAAACGCAATTGGAAACTTTTATAATTCCCAATCCAGTTTAAATTCTCAAACTGCAGGATCTGTTGTTTATGTGGAAAATGGAGTTACAGGTGTGGTTTCAATTACTGATCCATTCCTTAACAAAACAACTGATATTAATATTATATATGCACCATTAGATTCAGGTTCGGGGTTTATTGTTAACAGTAATGGCTATATTATAACAGCTTTCCACGTAGTTGGTGATCCAGTGACTCTACAGAATCAGATGACACTTAAACTAATGAACAGTACCGATGTACAAAACTATATTGAAAAGGCTGCTGTAACAAGTTACCTAACCAACTACAATCCGCAACTTGGTTCAGAACTGGTCACCAATAATGTTCCAGGCAACCCCATGGTGATTCAATCTCAGCCAGATGCAAACACCACAACCGAACTGTTAATTCAGCGAAATCTACTGAATGTAAAATCTTATCAACAGCTTATAAAAGTCAAACTGCCCGGAACCAGCGGTGGAAATTCTGTAGACGCAAATCTGGTGGATGTTGGGGATCCTAACTCCGATGATGATGTGGCACTTTTAAAGATCAATACATTTTTCCAGAAACTCCCTTCGCTATCTGTAAGCTCACAAAGACCAGATATTGGAGAAAAAATTCAGATATATGGGTATCCTGTTATAAATGGCGGAATGTACTCTGACTTTAATCAGTCTACAATAAAACCATCCTCAACCACAGGGCTTCTTACATCCATAACCCCTAATAATGGTACAGTCTACTATCAAACTAATGCTGTAACAACACATGGGTACAGTGGAGGCCCGGCTTTAGACTCCTCAAACAATGTACTTGGGATTATAATCTACAGCATAGANNTCAACATCAAGTCTATTCCTCTCTTCAGACTATATAATACAGATATGTAACAAAAACAACGTTCCAATTAACATCTTTTAGAAAATATAATGATTTAATAGGATATTATAAAACAGTTAGTTAAAAATAATTAATATAAATTTTTAATGCAGAATTAAAAATCAATTCAATGATTTTATGGGGGTAGAGTTTGTGGAATCTCAATTAGAGGTAAAAATTACTGAAGAAGATGTGGTTGGTTTAATTGATAGTTTTACCAAGGTTCCGTCAATTATACTTAAAAGAATGGTATCTGCAAATCTAAATGTTGTCAAATCTTTTGATAGTCAGATCCAAAACTATAAAAGCCAATTATCGGATGATGAACTGTTAAAAATTGAAAAAGTATTGGATATGCCGGTTTCTGAGCTTCAGGAGATATTATACAATGCCTATGAGAGTACTCACAAGAAACAATTGAAAATACTCGCAGATTCCAATGCTGGGCCTTTCATAGAAAAAAATCTCAGCCAACTAGAAAGAGTCTTGTTTTAATTCAAATAAAATAATTTTACAGTGGATGGCCTATAGGGAATATATATAATGGTGTTTCATCATTAGGTAGTTCAAATCGTTGGATTAACTGGTTTTCATTGAAAGAACCCAGTGAAACTGTAGCCAGACCCAGAGCTTCTGCTTGGAGGTATATATTTTCCCCTGCATGTCCCGCCTCAAGATCAACGAATCTGGTACTTAACTCTTTATCTGTATATTTATCTATCATCTTACGATAATCTCCAGTGATCAGTATATCCAGTTGGGCTTGCTTAACCCAAGGTTGTCCATTGGCAATTCCTGCTAGATCGCTCCTTAAATCACCGTTCATATACATTTCCAGTGTGTTATTGGATGGCACATAATGGTACACCCCTTCTTGAAGTCCTGATACATTAGGACCTGCTATAACGTATACTTCAAGGGGATAAACCTGGCCAGCTGATGGGGCAGCTCTTAAATTGTTTGGTGTATCTGTAATCCCCTGAGCAGCCCATAAGATCTGTGAAACATTGGCTAATGTTACTGATTGATTGGAATATTGTCTAACAGAACGTCTGTTCTTGATGGCTGCTTCTACTGAGAGATTTCCTGTTAAAGCAGGAGAAGATAGGGAAATATAACTGATTATATGTCGAGAAGTGTAAACTGGTTTATTTGATTCTGAAAAATAGTATGCACTCACAACTCCTATAAAAATTATTATAAGGAATATCAAGACCAATTTCTGCTTTTTTTCCATTTTTCTCTGTATATAATATTAAAACGTAAATGTATAGTTTATGCTTATTTGTGAATCAAAATTTATTTATTCAACACAGATCAATATATATTATTAATATGGCATACGATATTATTTTAATTGGTTTTGTTTTCATAATTTCATACATTTTTAGCTATGCTCTTTACAGAAGAAATATAATTAAAAAGAAATTACTCTCGAAAATTTGGAATATAATATTTTTAATAAGTTTTTTAATTACTTTTTGTATGGGAATTCTGCAGGCGGGCCTTATTGATTTTGGTTTTAACATTTCAATAGGTCCTGACCTTATTTTCTGGCATGGAGNNCCTACAAAGCAACAGTACTTCCTTCAGAAAATTACTATCTTGTAAGTCGAATAATAGAAATTAAAGAAAAACTATGATAAGTCAATATAATTTACTTCCAATAACAATTTTTCTTGTAATTCTTTACCTTTTATCTTATTTTCTTTATACAGACGGGACTATAACCCATAGAACTTATAAACTCATATGGATTATAGTACTTGTTGCAAGTTCATTGATTGTGGGTATTATAGGAATTTTAATGGAGATTTTTATCAACCTTCAGCTGTTACCAATTGATACCAGTCTTATATTCTGGCATGTTGAAGCAGGAATTTTAGCTACAGTTACAGGTTTTTTTCATATACATATTTACTGGAAAAAATTCAAGAATATTTTTTTATAAAAAAAATTGTTGATAAATATTCTTATATTGGCTCAACCGTTACTAAATTTAGGTGGGTCATATAGGCTGCTTCCTGAAATCCCGGAGGATAACAAGTGATCAGTGTAAGGTTAAAGCTTCCTGCTGGAAACTGTACTGGATTTGTCTTGTAATCAGCTTTTATATCTCCATTGCTTGTAACAGAGTACACATATTTTTTTTGTGTTAGATAATCTGTTATAATTACTTGATCACCGGCTTTAAGCTGATTTATATTATTAAAAGGCGCTGAATATCTTGTATGGTGTCCTAAAAGACCTACCGTACCGTTTTGTCCGGGGTAAAAACTTGTTTGTTCGTGATAGACAGATCCATAATGATTTACTGTATCTGTACTAATATTCCAGTCCAATCCAAGTGTTGGAAATGAAACCTGTCCCAATACAACTGTTTTAGGAATATTTGCATCTTTAATAGTTAAATTTTGAGTTAAAGCCTTAATCTCAGGACTGTTTTGATTTAAATTCAGATTGGTTGTGGTGTAAATTATGCTGTAGAGTGCATTATTTTTGGTTATCCACATTTCTGTTCTCTGGATAGTTGTACCGTTATCTTTCATCTGATAAACGTTATTTTCAGCCTTATTCCCGTTTAGATAAACTGATTGGTGTGATATGAATTTAAAACCCGATTGATTACCTGGGATATTTAATGTAAAGTTTTCTGATGGTTTATATCCGTCAGGAATTAGTTGTCTGTTTACAGTAACATTTAAGTTAGCCCCAGGATCGGTAAATGCTACAATTTGGGAATCTCTTGTCTGGTTCACCGTTACCCAAGTACTGGGGTAGTTGAAAGATATTTCATCCTTCTGGAATTGGTTGGTTTTTATTTCTTTACCAGAGAAAACCACAGCTGTAAATACAATACCCAACATAAGAACAATAAGACCAACTATTAGATAGTTAAATTTAAATTTCATCAAATGAATTTCCTCCAATATCGAATATTTCAATTATTAAATTGTTAATTCACAAATCCTTGAATTGTCCTTTAAATGTAGTAAAAACTTGAATAACATAAATTTGTAAACATTGTATTGTTTTTTCATGT
This sequence comes from Methanobacterium sp., assembly GCA_003162655.1. Lineage (GTDB taxonomy): Archaea > Methanobacteriota > Methanobacteria > Methanobacteriales > Methanobacteriaceae > Methanobacterium_B. The sequence goes on from PMMY01000153.1 coordinate 6,215, forward strand.
AATCTACCATCATTTATACTTGTCTTCTTTAATACGTAAAACTGAGAAAGTAATAAATTTAATTATAAAAATAGCTAATATAATTTACCATTGTCTTTATTTTGTAAAAAAGAACTACATGCAGAACTTTATTTAATATTTTTGACTGTTATGGTGAAATAGAATGTTGAACGGTTTGCTACNNTTAACTCATTTATGTTTTTCTTCTATATATTTATTAGTTTTCTTTTCTAATTCCTTTTCCTTCTCTTCTATATCCATAAGTAATTTATTAAGCTTTTCATACTCTTTCTTTGCTTCATGACTATTAAGTTGTTCATTCGATTCACTATTTGGATGTTCTTC
>PMMY01000082.1 GCA_003162655.1 Methanobacterium sp.
GTCCTTACAAGCCTCTACACACGCGGGAATTATCCTGTCTTTTTCCATGCACAGTGAGCATTTCTGAATTGATTTTTTTTCAGAATCTATCACCATCATCCCTACCGGACATGCAATCATGCATAATCTACAGAGTATGCATGCATCCTCATCCACAATTAAGGTACCATCTTCCTCCCTTATTGCATTTGTTGGACATATTCTTGCACAAGGTGCTTTATCTGGATGGCAGTGCATACAGAAGATAGGTACGTTAGATGTCTTTTTTGCCCTAGAAACTCCGTGCTCATTACGGCATGCTGTAATACAATCTTTGCACTCTGTGCACATTCTAGGATCAACAACCATCAGTGTCTTCATAAGATCATTTCCCATTTTAATTATTTATTTAGCGTTTTCCTTCTCTTTCAATTTAATGAAAAAGTCAGATACTGCTGACGAATCCCTAGGACCAACCAAAACTTCCCATCCACTTTCATCTTCAATTTCCCCGCTTAATGGTGCAGAAAGTCCAGGTATTATTAAAGTTCTAGTTTTAACCTTATCTTCTATTCCAGATTCTTTAATAAGGTCTGCAACAGATTTACCTGATTGCTGACCTCCTGCAAGTGATACATCCACTGCACGTCCCTCTGTATCTAAAACAAGCAAATAACAATTTGCTTTACCTGATTTTAGATCCCCCTCAACAGTATAGTATGTGAGTGCAAAATTGGTTGTCATTAATACAGGTGAATTTTCATCGAGTTCACCAAACTCATAAAGTCCAGGATCAACCATTTGTGGTTTTCTCGGGTCTGTGAAGATACTCTGTCTCAGAGTTAAAACTGGTATAAGCTCCCAGATGTTTGTTCCATGAATTATTAGCATGTCAGCGTACTTGTTCATCAATGTTGCTGCAATAGTAGCCTCTTTTATACCACCCTGTACCTCATCTTTTTCGTATAACCAAGTTAAGGCAGGTATACCGAGTATAGGGAATCTGAAGTCTTCATCCTTCTCTTCAATTGATAGTCTCCTGATCATTACGAAGTTGTCGAGTGTGTCTCCTATTCCTTCATCAACATACGTTCCAGGGTCCAGGACAATATCCTTAATTCCCTTGGATCTCAGGATTCTTGAAAGTTCTTTCATCTTCTCAAGGTCGTTTGGAACAAACAATGTTAATGGGCAATCGTATTCAATAGCAAGAGATGCCATGTCTTCAATGTTGTTTTCTGTTGCAGCATACAATAATGGTTTTTCGGATCCAACCTTTTCGAGTGCTGCTTTAATTGCCTCGGGATCCAGTGAACANNTTATCCTTGTTCCCAGATACATTTCTTACTGCAACACCATCAAGTACGAGCTTTTCGCCTGTCCTCTCAAATTCCGTGGCTTCTATGATTTTAATTCTTTCATTGAGGGCTTCTTCATCCATGTTATCGTTTACATCAATAACCAATGGTGTTGGGTTGTAGTAGGTAAGTTCGTACCTGTAAAGTACTTCATCTCCACCTAATATCATGGCTTTTTCACCTTTTCCTATGGTTATCTCCCTAACGGCAGGTGCCAGTAGGTTCTCAAGTTTTTCCATTTCATCTGCTGCCAATTGGGTGCACAGTTCAAGGTCAGTTTCCTTGTCTGAGAGTTTGGTGGCGAACGCCATACAAGATGCCTCTCCGCACTTGGCACAGTTGGTCTTTGGAAGTAGCCTGTAAATCTCCATTGCAGTGACTTGCAATCTAAAACCTCCTTATTCTAATTCAGTAATCCAGTTTGTGATATCAGGGACGTCAGTTGTAAGGTAATCCCTAGTGAATGTGTTTCCTATTTCTTTGAGCATCTGTACCGATGATGGATGAAGCATCATAAATATATCTACACCACACAGCATCATAGTAAGACCTGTTATTATTTCCCATATAGGTCCACGGTAGGCGGTTGGTCCCCATTCATCTTTTTTCATCCATGCTTCACGAGAACCCCATGCATTGGTTGTACCCGAGGACATAGGCATCTGAAGGTCCTTATCACCTTTAAGTGCAGCCAACCTGGTTCGTGTTATAACATCGATTGAAAATTCAACACCATAACCAAGGGCACAAGTAGTAGGATCCATTACAATATCCTTCTGTGTTAATCCTTCCTTCATAAGGTACTTATTAAGTGTTTTCTGCATGTTTATATCGGTTATAGCCCATGAAAGTACTGCATGATTGTAGTCAATAGCGGCCTTTGCCACCTTCCTGTAATCTAGGTCTAGGTTAGCTGATGCAAGTAAACATCTTTCACCCTCTGCTGCGACTGCGGCTGCTTCAAGTACTATAGGATCCTTAATTGGGTCTCCTGATCCTCCTATTACCAGTGGAACTTTAACTGCTTGAAGAACTTCTTCTATGTCCTGTGCTGCCTGTCGAGGTGTTTTATCCATGACCTTTGGACCTGTTCCTATCAGGTGTATTGTTATCATGTTTGCTCCGTAATCCTTAACAGCNNACATCGAAGGTTACAACAGGAGCATTAGGTTGTGCCTCTTCAAATCTGTAAAGTGCCTTTTGGCCACCAAGGAAAACAGGTTTCCTTGTACCTGCACCCAGTTGAACCTCAGCAACCTCACCAGGATAGTCATGAACTGGCGGTGCAAAGGGTTCTATAGTTGGTGTGGCTTCCTTTGCAATAACAGCTTGCTTTTGAGCAACCTGCTGAACCATTCTCTGGACGGCTGGCATCAGTTGTATTTCCAGCTCATCAAAGTCCATTCTAAAATCATTTATTTCTATGGTGTCTGTATTTTCTAGTAGTTTAAGAAGTTGTGTCATTTTATCCATTGATACACATCCTTAATTTGAATTTAAAATCCGAGTAACGATTTTTGAAACCGCAACAACAGAATTAGAATCATCTGAAAGTTCCACAAGTGGTTTTCCTTCAACATCATATTCTGCTACTTCTCCATCCTCGTAAATGGTCCCAACAATTTCAATACCTGTTTCTTGGGCTTTTTTAAGTATTAAATCTTTGTTATCCGGAGTTATTCTATTAACAACAAGTAACATCTCTTTGAAGCTTATATCAAGCTCATTAGAAAGTTCTCCAATTCTCTGAGCTGTTAAAATCCCTCTTTTTGATTTATCTGTGACAACTAGCATGATATCAACATTCTGAGTGGTTCTCCTGCTCAAATGTTCAAGCCCTGCCTCAGTGTCAATAACTATGTAATCATAGTTGGAGGATATTGTTTCTATTATCTTTCTAAGCATATTGTTTACAGCACAGTAGCAGCCGCTTCCTTCAGGCCTACCCATTACAAGGAGATCAAATTTGGGTGTTTCAACCACTGACTCCATGATCTTATAGTCGAGAATGTCCCATTTGTTCATATCCTTAGGTATGTTCCCCTTTGCAGTGTCTACCTTCAATTCTTCCCTTACATCACCTACAGTTTTCACAACCTCTACTCCAAGTGCTTCAGGGAGATTAGAATCAGGGTCTGCATCAATTGCAAGTATATCTTTGCCTGTTTCAGACAGGTGCTTTATTAAAAGGGATGAAAGTAAGGTTTTGCCAGTTCCACCCTTACCACTTACTGCGATTATCACTAGATACTCTCCGTTATTTGTATAAATTATATAATTCAATTTCAGTTTCACTGCAAATCTATTTCCTTTTAATTATCACCTTTTCAGCGTATATTTTCGCGTTTTTGAAGATGATCTTCATTCCACCCGATGATGGTAAACTGAGTTCAGGCGTATAAGCAACTTGTGCCATTGGAACTCCTTCAATTTCAGGATTTGCTTCCATATCAGCTGAATATTCCTCTTCAACTGGTTCTGTTGCTGTTTCTGATTCTTCAATTGTTTCTTTGGCTGCTTTTAATCTTTCCATGATTGGATGATTATTCTCTCTAAGGAATTTTCTTATTTCCTTTATACTATTAGCATCTTCCTCTGTTGGAATCTTTTCAGCCAGTTCTGCAGGAATAAAATCTATTAAAGAATCTTTAATTGCTTTTGGGAGCCAAATTACCCTTTCATAACCACCATCTGCTTGTAAAAACTTTGGTGACCGCATATACTCGAGACTTAAACCAGCGAATCCTTCAACTTGTTTTCCTCCCGAACATTGTCCTGCCATTGCAGAAAATGGAATTCCAAGGGGTGTTTCACCTTTAAAGTCTCTGTCAACAATTCCTAAACCATCCAATTCTGGTATGTAAAATGCAACAGCTTCAAAACATCCACAAGAAGTATGGGGATATCCGAATACACTGTGAAGGTAAACCCTGTCAACAGTTCCCTGTGATCTATCTGTCATTATTGTGTTTACATTAACATATTCACCTTTAATCTCGTCTAAAACTTCGCCCTTCTCAATTTCAAATATTGGCCCGTCTGGATCCATTTTAGCAGCAGCCCTACAATCGAACCAGTTAATGGCACCGCAGAGCGCTGTTCTGTCGGGAGTAACCACACATGTATGTGTTGGTGCAAATGACTGACACATTACGCATCCATAGAATACATCTACATCTTCGTCTGAAAGTTCCCGTGCTCTTGCATCCCTTTCTTCATATGCTGTATTGGCTTTTTCAAGGAAGGTTTCCACGTCTTCTTTGTTAGTGAAAATCTTTATTGTTATTGCCTCTATTATTGGAAATTCTTCTTTGAAAAGTATCGAAATTGATTTTCCAAGATGTTCCAGTTCAAAACCAGCGTCTTTAGCTTCCTTGCTCACTCGACACCATATCTGGTCTCGCTGATTTAGGTGCATGAATCCCTTTACATAGTTACAAAGTTCATGCGTTCTTCGTTCAATAACCCCTTCCAGTTCCTTTTCGAGTTTTTCTCCCTTTATCTCGATGAGCAAACCGAATGGATATATTTCTCCTTCCTTCATCTCGTTGAGATTAGGACCTATAACTTCTACTTTCCCATCTTCAACGTCATCTTCTACTTTAACCAGTTCTGCCCCTATGGATTTTGGGCCTGCAAGTTCAACGAACATGTTCGCCGATCTTATCCGTTCTCCCTCATACATGGGGCTGACATCAACAGGTATATCCTCAAACATTGAATTCCTCCGATATGTATTTTCTTTTTATATTGTTTTATTAATTAATTAGTCTTGTTTCATCTTTTCAAGGTATATTGACCATTCATCATCCTTCATGTTTGGGAATGATGCATCTGCATTTGAGTGGAAATATTTACAAAGTGTAAGAGTCTTTANNTCTTTTAGCAGATTAAGAATTTCAACAACACCATATGCCTTTGTTTCAACTCCTCTATCCCTATAAATCTTGAAGGTATCTGCTGTGGTCACAATTGGCAGATCCCATTTTTCAGCTATTTCAATCGAGTGGCTTATAAGAGGTTCCTCCTTAGCAAGTGGGCCTAAAACGAGAAGTGGCCTTTTAGCCTTTTTAAGCATCATTTTAGCTGTTTCTGGAGTCACCAGAAGTGCTTGTTTGGGTCCTGCTATAGCTGTTGGCTGCCATGGAATTACTCTTTCATTCATCTAATCACCTTCCATGTCCATTAAAGATGGTTCCTGTGGTAATTCTCTAGGTTTCCATTCTTTTTCCTTTAACATTTTCATAACGTCCCTTTTGTATGTTATAGGAATGTCTTTCTCAACCCTTACGAATTTGTAAATGTCATCGGGTATGGTTCCAAAGTACTTCTTGTGTAGATCTATGTAGTGGTTCAGTTTTAATTGGCGTCCCTTTGAAGTGTCGTTAGGTCGTAAACATAACTTCGAAGTCATCACGGTTGCCTCCCCAATGGTCTCTGCTGCGTAGAGAAGATGTTCAGGAGCAGGTTCACCGTTAATTACTTTCCCCTTTCTTAAATCGTTTATCTTCCATGTTTCTTCTTTATCGGTTCTTCCTAAGTATAAACGTCTGTATTTTGAGGCCTGAGGCCCAACAACTACGGGGATTCCCCATCTATTGACTCCAGTTGCAATTGCAGCGGCTTTCTGGGAGTATGCCCCCCATGCAACACCACAAGCACCGACTCTGTTTAGAATGTAATCTGCTATTTCTTCAAAGTTACCTTCTAATGGTTTTTTAGCGAATATGTTGGCTATCTTAATGGCAACACCAGGTATATGTGCATTTGAAACACAGGATCCCATGTTGACAAGTCCTTTGGCATCAAAAGATCCGCTGTAACGTTCGTAAAGAGTTTTTCCCTCTTCATCCCTGTACTCTCCAAGGGTCATAGCTCCGCAACCCGTTGTAACAACTATATAGTTCCTTTCAAGGAATTCTTCGGCCATTTTAGCTACTTCTTCTCCACCATCAGGATAGTTTGTACATCCAACAAAGGCTATGACTCCTGGAATGTCTCCTAGAACAATTGGTGCTCCTACCCTTCTGACTTCAACATCCTGAACCGGCCCTCTACCAGCCCTTATATTGTATTTCTGATCTTGGAGGTTTCTTTCACCAATCTTAGCCATCATTGAGATTATCGGAATTTCCCTTGGGCATTCCTGTTCGCATCTTCCACACGAATAGCATATATCGTTGTCATAAAGCCTCTGCATCTGAGATAGGTCACCTTTACTTGTTGCCATTACAGCATCCATCATTGGGATGCTGTTAGGACATACTCGGTCACACCATTCACATTCAGTACATTCTTTGGCGAGTTCAACAACTTCATCAAGATCTGGAAGTACTTTAACTTTTGAACGACCCTCAGATGTCTTTAATGCAACCTTTGTAGCTACCTCCCCCACTTTGTCAGGGTCAAGTATCAATGCACCCTCTATCTGTTTGTTAACAAGTTCTGAAACAATTTTATCTGCGTCTTCATCAGTCTTATCTGGAAGTCCTAGACACATCTTGTCAGTGGTTGCAATAACAACTGCATTATTTTTCTGGGCTTCTTCAAGGACATCAGTTCGTATACACTGTTCATCAACAATTATAACATCAGCCACACCACTTCTAATGAATTTAAGTTGTTTTGATATGGGCCCAACAATCTTAGCATTCTTGTTGTAACGGGTTATGTCTATGGCTGCACAGCATATACCACAAACTTCAAGATCTTCTTCAAGCTCCTGTTCCTCCAGATAATCCATAATTCCTGCTCCTGGAGCAACATTATGACCTATACATAGGATCACTGGTTTTTCCCGATCAATCGTTCCTAATCCAAGTTCTATTAGTGGTGCCTCAGCATCACCCTTTGGAAGGTCTAGAGCAACTATCTGTGCCAAATCTCCAATTTCTTTCCCTAAGTTATCCATTAACCCTGCATGAAGTGCTTTTGATTCAAAATCGATACTACTCCCTTCCTGCCCTGTATGACATGCAGATAGAAGGTGTATCATCTGTTCTTCAACATAATCTAAAGCTTCTTTCAAATCGCCTAGTGTTTTGGGCGTTTTACCTATTAATGTCCTCATGATTGGGGCTTCTATATCTATTCCCATTCCCATATCTATTGGGAAGTCTTCACCCCTTTTCTCTATCAGATACTCTAAAAGATGTCTTGCGTGCCCTGAGTGGGCTGCTGATCCTATACAACATGCAAGAAGCACTGTTCTAGCCTGCTGTGCTTGTGCATCGATTCCACATGCTCCCTTTTTGCCGAGCAGGTCGCATTTACCATATGTGCATAAACAGCACATATC
>PMMY01000114.1:0-6670 GCA_003162655.1 Methanobacterium sp.
TTCTTCCATTGTTCCATTTCCATAATACTCTTCAGATTCATAAGCACGTTCTACAGGTTTAAATTCATTTTCTGGATCCCTGCGTTCTTTTTTGTCCCTGAAAATAAGATCATCATGTTGGTCATGATATTCTCCTGCTATATATTTCTCTTTAAGTGATTTGGAGTAGGGAACCATCAGTTCCATTCCACAATTGGGACAGTAACTTTCTCTATTCCTTATGTTGGTACCACAGTTTTTGCAAATCATTTGACCACGTTAAATTTTAATATCTATTCTAATTTTATGAATGGCTTAAAATTTGAAAATATTATAATAATTAGGTTTCCCCCATTCATTTTTGAATATATATTGATGATCATATCATAAAAACCTTTTTTTGAAAATTGAAACCATACACGGAATTTAATAGAAAAACAATTCATCTCGGCTTAATAATTATTTTTTTTATCATCATACCAATGGATTAACTTCATTCAACATTTTTTTCGATGGAAAAATCAAAATTCTATTCTCAATAAAATTAAAAGAATTAAATAATATAAATTTTTTTTAATCAATTATATTATCACGCGCAGAAAGTGGGATTCACCTATACCGGCATCAAATTCAATACTCTTAAATTCATCGATCATGTCTTCAAATATTTTCCAGAGGGTATCATCATCAGCATAAATACGAAAAACATTTTCACTTTCCATATCAATCCGTTCAACATTTATATAATCACCTTTAAGGTCATTATAAATCTCAAGACCCAGTTTTTCTTTAGATTTGTTCATGTAAACCATACCATTTATTCTCAATGTGTCAATTTTGTTATCAAATATCGTTTAAGTGTTTTTTAATATAATCCTCTGCATCTTCGGGTGATCGTACAGCGCATTTGTACCGTGAGTGGACCTTTAATATCTCTTTGAATGCGTCCCGTACGAGTTCTCTATTTTTCCAGCTTTTTAAGTTTTCAACTACCTTTTCAAGACATCCGTTTTTGTAGCTAATCTGTCCAAGCACGTGGATTATCATATTTCTAACAGTTATAACTTCCTCATTTTGTAATTCTTCCAGTAACGGTAAAACTTCTTCAGGATAAGTTCTTCCCCTGAGTTCTATTCCATGGATTATTTCACTTCGAATTTGAGGATTATCATCATGTAAATGCTTCTTTGCAAACTCAAATGTCGGTTCAGGATTTTTCTGACCCATCTGTTTCATTGCACCTATAACTCCATTTCTTACTGAGTGATGTTTGTCTGTTAAAGCTCTTTCAAATGGTTTTATGATACGGTCTACATCTTTCTTTCCAATTTCACCTAAAGCATAAACAGATGTTTGTCTAACCCTTTCATCTGAGTTTTCAACCATCAAATCTAGAAGTTCTAATATCGNNGCATAATTTAAGATGGTTTCAGGGATAAATTTCCTTTTATTATTATCCAATTTAAAATCTAAATCCAAAATAGCTTTCAGTATCTCGTCTTCAGTTTCTTTGACAATTTTCTCTCTTTCAGGCTTAGTTAGATCATAGAATCCCATTTTAATCATCAGATAAAATTTTAAATTATTAATTTAAACAATATTTAGATAACTATACCCGTGAATTATTTATATAATATTCACAAAACCCAACGCTTCAGCATAGGATATAACTTCTTGGATCTCGTCCATAGTTGGGAGTTCAGATATTTCTGGATGTTCGGGTGCTTTATAAAGAGGCCGATATTGGGACATTATATTTAAAATTACCTCAGAGCCTAAATTATCTGATATCCATTTTATAAGCGGTTTTGAACAACATTCAACATGATTTGGAATTACTAGGTGTCTTATGATCATTTCACCGGATTCATAAGCAATTCTATGATTTCTTCTTACAACCTCAGAGTAATTAGAAATTCCAGAAAGATCTTCAGCACATCGATTGTTTCCATACTTAAAATCTGTGATATAGACATCTGCAAACCCATCAAGTAATTTTATTGCATTTTCGGATAGGTATAAATTACTGTTCCATACTACTGGGATATTTTCCATCGAATTTTTCATTACCCTCATGATATAAGGGATGTTAGGAGTTGGTTCTCCACCTACAAAATTTACATTCATTGATCCCTGTCTTCGTCTTAAATCAATTATATTAGCAAGTTTCATTGGTTCTATAACCATTCCTTGATCTGGTTGCTGGCTAATGTCCCAATTCTGGCAGTAAACACATTGGAAGTTGCATCCTGAGAAAAATATGGTATGACTAGGTACTAAAGGTTTTTCCTCAGCCATATGCAGAAATTCAGAGGCTATGGCCGGTTTACTTACTCGACAGAAACCTGTTTCAAATCTTCTGTCGATTTTGCAGTTCTTTTCGCATAAAAAACAGTTCTCCAATATTTTATATGCAATCATAATTTTTAGATCTAGATAAGAAAATTCGGGCTTTAACAATTCATTCCATGAGGTTTCAATATATTTAGAATGGTATTCTGCTCTTAATTTTTCATGCTCACTCCACAGAGTATCCAACTCCATACAATACTCTGCTGGTAGGCTTTTACTAACCCTCATTCTGGATGGTTTTTCATTTGAAGCTATCTTAAAATAATCTTGAAGAGCCATTCCAAGATTACCGCTTAATCCACCAACAATATCTCTTGAAAACATCAACCAACTACCCTTAAGTTTTCGACTAGAATTTGAGGAAGTACAAATGGTCCTATTTTACGTTTTTCGGCAGCAGCTGCAGAAGAAACTCCCATGGCCTGGAATATATTTCCAGAAAGCATTGCCTTTTTTAATGGATGTTTTAAATCTCCATTTTCAATTTTGAATGCATTCATAGCCTCAACAGAAAAATCTCCAGATATGGGGTTTGCCGTATGTGCTCCAAGCACATCTGTAACCAGTACGCCATTATTAACCTCTGAAATCTCTCTTATATCATCAAATTCTAGAATAAAATTAGATAAACCAACTGATGGAACATCGCCATAAGATGATCTCATTCCATTACCAGTGGGTTTAACCCCTCCTTTTTTCGCAGCATAAATATCATATAAAAAGTTTTTCAACAATCCTTTCTCGATTAATGGAGTTTTTTGACTTAATACTCCTTCACCATCACATGTTGCCGACTGAAGACCGCCCTTGAGAGTACCATCGTCATATATGCTCAATGAATTGGACACAACTTCTTTCCCAAGTTTATCTGCAAAAACAGATCTTCCCCTTTGGACATTATCGGCGTTAAGCGCACTTGAAAAAGTTGCTATGAGTCCTGAAGCTGCATGATGGTCAAGAATAACAGGGAAATCTGCAGTTTCTATTGGTATGCCTCCTCTTGAGTCTTTTGCAATTCTACAAGCATTTTTAGCTATCTCTTCTGGATCTATGTCGAGGTGTCTTGATGAATCAGATTCACTGGCAGTCGACACATTTTCTCCATCATCCACATTAACTGATATATAGCCTGAAAAAATTGACGAAACATCTTGAGCAACTGCACCTTCAGAGTTCGCAATTATGAACTTGCTGTAGCCTGTTTGGAATCCTCCAGATGTTGGTTCACACTTTTCTTCTTGTACTGATGAAAGCATGATTTTTCCGAAGTTTATAATTTCTTCGAGTTCTAGATACTCAATCTTAGGATCAAAAATACCCTTTACATCAGGATATTCAGATTTAGGCGCAAATGCAAAGTTTTCATCGATTTCATTGGATTTAGCATTAAAAATCGCACTTTGAACAGTTTCATCAAGCTTATCAAGGTTTGTTGAGTAAGAGAAACCCATTTTCCCATCAAGGATAACTCTGATTCCAACTCCAAATGTGAAAGCTTCCTTTGCAAAATCTACTTTATCCTTTTTGATATCAACGTTGACACCTTCTTCTTTTTCAACATAAATCTCTGCCTGATCAGTGTATTTAAGGGCGAGATCAAGAGTTTGGTTCGCTACATCATGTATCATATTTTAACACCTCGATATAAATCATAAATAAGCTTAAATATTTAAATACCAGGAATATACTTTTCAACTGCTTCTTTAACTCCATTTCCATGTGGTTTGTTGGTAACATAATCAGCTATGTCTTTAAGTTCTTGGTCAGCATTTGAAACAGCTACTTTAACACCTACAGCAGTTAAAAATTCGATATCATTTTCACTATCACCGATCCCAATGACTTCGCTGGGTTTTACACCAATACAAGCCGCAACTTTGATAAGAGAAGTTCCCTTGTTTACTGATGGGTCTGTAATATGTATAGCAAATTTGCTGTCGTAAACCTCAACATCGAAGTCTTCAAGAATCTCTTTAACAGTTTTGACAGGGAATTTCCTGGTTATTGCTATTTCTGAAACTCTTAAATGAGAATTTTGAACTTTTTCAACTGGTAATTCTGATTTAAGGTAATTATATGCTTTTTGACAAACTTCAAAATTTCCAAGAACCTCTTTTAAACCATTTGATTCTATTACACCTCCATTTTCGGCTACAATTCCTCCAGATGTAGCCAAAAATGTTGATAATGCCTTTGTAAAACATAGAATATTTCCAGTTGCAATTATAACAGGAATTCCAAGGCTTTCAACCTTGTATATAGTGTCTATGGCACTTATGCATCCTCTCCTGCTTTTATCTGTGATGGTACCATCCACATCAAGGGCTAACACTTTTATCAAAACTGTTCACCTATTTTTATTCTTAATAAAAGTTTACTCATAAGAAATTCACATCGATGGATCGAATGATCCGTATCTGTAGGCTATATTGCATGTTCCCTCTTTACTGACCATACAAGCTCCTACTGGATTCATGGGGTTGCATTTGTTTTTGAAAAGTTTGCATTCCTCTGGTCTTGCAACTCCTCTGAGTATTGGACCACATATACATCCGGTTATGACGGGTTTAGATTCAACTACATTTATATCAAATTTTTCCCTCGCATTGAAGTTTGAAAACTCTTTCCTAACTTCATAAATAGAATTGGGTATTTCAGGAAATCCTCTCCACTCCCTGCTTTTTATGTAAAATACATCTTCAAGTAGTTCTTGGGCCTTTATGTTTCCTTCTTCCCTTACAGCACGTTTGTACTCATTTTGAACCTCAGCTTTTCCATCTTTAAACTGTTTTAACACCATATAAATTGATATAAGTACATCAAATGGGTTAAATCCGGCCACAACTTGTGGAATTCCATACTTCTCAGAAAAGGGCTGGTAGGGTTTTGTTCCTATTATTGTTGAGACATGACCTGGTTCAATAAGTGCATTGAGGTTCACTTCTCCAGATTCTATCAGGAATTTAAGAGCAGGTGGGATAAGTCTATGGCTTGATAATACTGAAAAATTCTCTGGTGGACCGNNTGGACCGTTTACCAATTCCGCTGCTGTTGTTGGTGCAGTAGTTTCAAATCCTGCCGCCATAAAGACAACTTCATTGTCTGTTTTTTGTGCCATCTCCACTGCATTGTTTACTCCATAAACTATCCTAACATCTGCACCATCTGCCTTTGCATCTGCCAGTGAACCTGTTGTTCCAGGAACCCTTAACATATCTCCAAATGTTGCTATAGTAACACCATCCCTTGCAAGGAAGAGGCACTCATCTACTTCTCTTGAAGGTACACAACAAACAGGACATCCTGGTCCGGCAACAATCTCTACCTCTTTAGGTATGAGTGTTCTTATTCCGTGTTGCATTATTGTGTGTTCGTGTGACCCGCAGACATGCATTATCTTTACTGGTCTTGAGATTTTTTCAATTCGTTGTACAATTTCTTTAGATAAATTTTTCATTATGCCACCATGATAAGTTTAATATTTAACATGAGATTTAATTTACAAGTTGATATTCATTTTCAATATTCGATTACCTTGATATATCTATTGTAAAAACAGATAGATAAAAATAGGTGTAGATAAATTCAGTATTATAAATCTGATTAATCATTTTATATTGAAATTAAATAATTGATATCACAAAAAAATAAGGTGGATCTATGGATAAAATGAACGTTGCGGTTCTAGGTCTGGGAATTGAAGGAAAAAATGCTGTTAAAGCTCTCCTTGATTATGGAAATCATGTTTACGCTTCTGATCTAAATATGAATATAAATATCACCGAACTTGTAACTGAAAATTTGGATCTTGAACTTGGTCGCCATAACCCTGTTAAAATAGATTCAGCAGACGTTGTAGTTCTAAGTCCTGGTTTATGGAACACTGATATAGCAAATAAGATAATAGCTGAAAATAAAGNNGGAGGTTTTGATGGTTATACCAAACTGGTACTTGAAGCATCAGAAAATAAATATGATGTTATGATTGTGGAAGTTTGTGATATGACCCTCGACTTTGTATCATACGTCTTTAACTTTGACATGGTCTTGGTTACCAATATTGGACGCGACCATATGGAGTATCATATTTCGTTAGAAAACTACTGTAAATCTGTTTGCAGATTTTTAAAAGGAAAAANNCATCGAAAATTGAAATTGTTTGGAGAATTCAATCAAGAGAACGCCTCAGGGGCGTTCAGGGTCGCTGAAATTTTAGGGATATCATCAAAACTAATAAATGAAGTTTTGAGTAATTTTAATGGTGTCGAGGGTAGAACAAAAACAATAAATTTCAAGTACTCTAGGATCATTATTGGAAAAACAGACAATCCTGATGCAG
>PMMY01000114.1:6694-11253 GCA_003162655.1 Methanobacterium sp.
GACATTATAATAATTGGAACACCGCGAAAGAGCGAAAAATACAGATACAATATCTTAAAAGAAGTTTCAAATGCAAACCCGGAGCTTGTAGTATTATATCCTGGTTTAGACAACACTACCGACATAGCTGAAAAAATTTTAAGGGCCGAAGGTTATGAAGGGGACGTTTGTGTATTAAATGAAGTTTCAGAAGTAATTGAACTTGCATTAAATTGTACCAAGAAGTACAAAAACATATTCATTGGTGGAAATGGTCAAAAAAAGATTATGTACATNNAACATAATTCCTACCAAAAATCATATACTATAAATAGTTTTTCATCTAATAACTATTCTAATAATAAATTATTTGGGAAGGGTTTATAGGAGAAGTATGTATGATAGGAGATAGGAGGGGATTTTTCTGGTTAATTACTTGAAAAATCCTGTGATAATAATATTGATATTAGTTATTTTGGCTGTTGGAATGTTTACTTTTGCTAAAAGTGTTGATGCTTATGTTCCTCCTCAAAATCCTGCAGAAATTGCAGCTGTTAATATAGGAGATACTGTTTACAGTGGAGAAAATGTAGTAAGCAGCAGTAAAATTCGTAAAGTTCCAGTAATTTATCATCCAGAATATCTAATTGAAGATTTAAAAAGTAATCAATATAACGATTTTTTCACCGCAATTATAACGGGATCTGTTGAAACCCCAATAACTCAGATTACTAGCGGTAAAATAACTAGGACCGGTAAAGCAGTTGGATTCGACGGTCCGGGTATGGTTACTGTTAGTGGAGAAAAATTGGCCGTAAACCCACCAGAAACTTTTGTATGGGGTTTTAAAACACCTTACACCACCGCAGTTAAAACTGCTAATGGGATAAATATTGTAACTCAAAATAAAACGGTTAAAAGTGTTTCAGCATCAGATATAAATAATGATTCAGTTCCAACTAACTATGTTACAGCATCAGCACTTAAGGAATGGTACAATAATTCTGAAATAGGGGATTCGATTGGATTGGATTACTCCCTGACATCTTTTAATGATGGAAGAAATTCATTGGCCCCTAACCAGATTAAAACTCTATTGAACAATGATACTATTAAATATATGACTGATTATCCATCAGGATCGCCTGTAATGATTTATAATGGAGCAAATAATCAAACAGTAGTTGGAGCAGGTAACAGTGTACTTGGATATTATGCCCAGTACAACAATGCTCTGCGTGCGGACAACGCTAGAACATTTACTAAAGGATGGAATGGCACAATTGTTCCCCCACACACATCTGCATCAGGAAAAGAAGATGTTACTTTTACAGGAGTTTACGATCCTGATGTTTCTGGGTATCCATCACATGGCGCTTGTCCCCCTGGAAGGGCTTTAAGAGCTGCCGTAATGGAAGCAGGCTGCCCACTACCTTCAGGCATGAGTAGCGGATTTATGTCTGTTACAATAGACGCTAACCCCTCGACTGGAATAAAAGTCTATAATCCCACAAATTATCCTATTAAGATTGTTATCTGGACGGTAGGTAGCGGTACGAGTATGCAGATATTTGCACAGGCTATACAATACACACCTTAAATTTCTTATTTTTTTATTTTCTTTTTTAAACAAACAATTCTTCTTTAATCTAAAATAATCATATCGATCTTAAACAATCATTAATATGAGAATTCCAATATATCATATGGGATGGTTGATGACATGGTTTCAGCAGTTATAACAGCAGCAGGAAAAAACAGAAGGATGATAGACGACCTTAAATTAAGGGGTTTAGAAATAAATCATAAGCTGCTAATGGACCTACAAGGTAAACCTGTAATAGTACATACCATAGAAAATGTTCTTAAATCAGGGGTTAATAATTGCGTAGTCGTGTTAGGCCATTATAGTGATGAAATTACTGTTGTTTTAAAAAATTTTCCAGATAATAAGGTGAAAATAATTAATAATCACGATCCTAATGTTGAATTATCTCAAACTCTACTTAATGGAGTTCAAAATCTTGAATCAGGTTTATGTCTTTGTGTAGCTGCAGACCAACCAACTATAACTAGTAAAACCATGAGGAGACTCATAGAAAAAGTATTAGAATACAAAAATCCTGAAAACATAGTCTCAATATTAGCAAGAAAGAAAAGTGGTTATCTTGAATCTGCAGAAGGATTAGGAATGCCGTTTGTATGTCATTCCAAGCTACTTTTGAAGTATCTGCATGACCATACAGACAATTTAAATCCGGTTTTAATGGAAATGATATTTAATGGTGTTGTTTTCTATGGAACCCCCCCATTAAACGAGCTTGAGCTTGTAAACATCAATAGATACGAAGACTACCTACACATTAAAAATAGGCTTTAGAAGTTCTAATATTTTTTAATAGTCTTTAAACTACAGAATTTAATAATTCCATTAAAATGCGTAAAGAAAGTTATTTTAGTATATTTAATCCTAAGAATTTTTCTTCAATCAAAAAAGGTTAAGAAAAAAAATAATAGAGTACAAAAAATCCTTAAATAGTCAAAATTAAAATTTTTTATTCTCTACTTCTTCTTCTAAGAGATCCAAGCGTTCTTCAAGTTCATCAACCAATTTACCCATTTTTCCCACTAATTGAAGAGTGTCATAGGTCCAATTCGCAACCAACTTGTTATCCACCTCTCCCTTTTCGATACAGCGCGTTATGATTTCGCCTAAACTTTTAACTTCATCCAGTACTTCAAAAACCTGTTTTTCTTCAGACATTTACATTCACCTCAAGGTTTCTTATTATTAATTTGTTGTTTATGGATGTTAAATTTTCGAAAGAAAATATCTAAAAAAGGGTCTTATTGAAAAAAATTTGTCAAATTAAAATAAAAAAAAGAATTTCTATGAAAAATTTCTAAAATATTCATAGAGCTTCGAGTGCGTTTACAACACATCCTATATTTTCACCATTCATTCCAACAATGACCTCGTCTGATTGGATATCGGCAAATTTTCTAGAACCACTGCATCCTAATGTTATGTTAGGTCTTTTGGTTGTGTATGGCCCTGCAACAGCATCCCCACATATGGACTGGATTCCAGCAAAATCCGCCTCGAAACGGCCACCAAGAGTGTAAACCATTGCTTGAGCTAACTGCATAGCTTGTTGAGGGTTGCAAATTATAACCACAACATCTGGATCGAATGGAGCTGATTCGAGCGGAGCATATGCTATTGCCTTCATAATAGGATCAATTTTTGGTATTACATCAACAGTTCTCTTAGCAGAACCCAAACTCGAGAACCTTCCAAGAGAATAATACATTTCACCCGATTTAACCTTTTCAGGCGGTTCAATAAGTCCGATTGCTCCAGCCCCTCCTTTGCATGACTGTTCTTCAGCTGTTGAATAAAATATTTTGCCTTGTGAGGCCATCTGAACCATCTCACAGTGTCTAACATTTTTTTCTAGTTTAGGAATCCCTTCGGGGATGTCTTCTTCTTTTAAAACAAGTTTAATAGCAACTGGAGACTTTTCTAATCCTAATTTATCTTTTATCTTAATTGATAAATCTTTATACTCGTTTTCATCACAACTACACATGATTTCACCTCTAAACATAATGTGGGTTAAACATCAATATATTTTTTATTTATAACGGCGTGAAGTATCCCTTTTTATTGAAACCGTCTTTATATTGTGTTAATTGAAAAACAAGCATAATTATTAATCATTACGTTGAAACTTGATGAATTGAGTAAGAAAAATGATATTAAATTTTTAATTAATATTTAACAGATCTTACTCCGTTGACTATTTCTTTAATTTTGTTTTTAATGTTGGAGGTATTTTCTACAACAGTACCTGTTACTAATATATCAGCACCAGCTGATGCAACATTCGCAGCATCTTCACCTGTTCTGATTCCTCCCCCCACTATCACAATAGTATCAGTCGTTTTTTTTACATTTCGAATCATTTCTTCAGGAATGTGCTGATCAGCACCAGAACCTGCTTCAAGGTACAGAAGTTTCATACCCATGAACTCTGCTGCCATTGCATATGCTGCTGCTAGGTCTGGTTTGATCCTCGGGATGATCTTTGCATCTCCCACCCATCCAACTGTTCCTCCAGGTTCCACAACCAAATATCCCATTGATATGGTTTCAATTCCAATTTTTTTTATCATTGGAGCTCCTAAAGCCTGCGCTCCAGTTATCCAATAGGGGTTGCTTGAGTTTAAAAGGCTCATAAAAAATATTGCATCCGCATATTTGCTAACACCACTTATATTGCCGGGAAAAAGTATTATTGGTACATCAACATTTTCCTTAAGTGCTTTTGCAGTTGCATCAAGATCTGTGGAGTCTGAAGTAGATCCTCCCAACATTATCCCGTCCGTTCCCCCGGAAACAGCTTCCTTTGCTATTGAAACCGCTTCCTCAGGGCTTTGTTCTTCTGGATCAAGAAGTGTAAGGTGAATCTTATGATCCTTTAGAGACTCTCTGATGTAATTTTCAACGTTCATCTAATCACTCAGTTCGAATTTAAGGTTATAACAAAAAATACAAAAATATTATCAAAAATCAA